>NZ_JBHLWV010000021.1:0-89965 GCF_042432625.1 Gordonia phosphorivorans
GCAGCATCGCCCTCACGCAATTGCAGCGCCGGAGCCGGAGAATTCGCCATATCCCATTATCGCAGGCGACAAACCCTCAACTAATTAACGACACGAGACACTAGGTCCAGAAGGCGAAGCCGATCGCCACCACCACGATCAGGCCGGTCAACGTCCAGATGGGCCAGGGGCCCGGCAGCGGACCGCCGCGTTTGAGGGCCCGGTCGATCTCGTACCAGCGCAGTGCCCCGACGATCGCGGTGGCCGCGCCGACGATGAGCAGCGCGATACCGAGGCCGGTGCGCGCGGTGTCCTCGCCCATCGGCTCCAGCAGATGCAGCACCGCGACGCCCGCGGCGATCAGCCCGAGGGCCGTGCGCAGCCACGCGAGCATGGTGCGTTCGGAGGCGAGGGTGAAGCGCGCATCGACGGCGCCGGGCAGGAGATCGGGCCCGTCGGGGCCCGCGTCGTGATCCATCGGGGGTGGTTGATCCGCACCGCTCATCGATGCCCTCCTCGCTCTCATCGCACGGTTCCAGGGTGCCATAGGCTCGGAATGAGAACGTGTGTCAGTGTGAAGGTCTGAAGTGAACCCTTCCGAGAGGACCCTGCAATGACAGAGCTGAGTCAGTACGGACCGTGGGCGGTCATCGCCGGAGGCTCCGAGGGCGTCGGACGCGCCTTCGCCGAGCAGCTCGCCGACGCCGGGGTGAACCTGGTGTTGATCGCGCGCAAGCCCGGTCCGCTGGAGGAGACCGCCGAGGCCGTGCGGGCGCGCGGCGTGGGTGTGCGCACCCTGTCGGCCGATCTCACGGACCGGGCCGCGATCACCGCGATCCAGGAACTGACCGTGGACCTCGAGGTGGGGCTGCTGATCTACAACGCCGGGGCCAACTCCTACGGCAACGAGTTCATCTCCGGCGACCTCGACGGCTTCCAGCAGGTGATCGATCTGAACATCACCGCGCCGCTGGCGCTGGTCCGTCATTACGGCGCGGCCATGGCCGAGGCGGGGCGCGGCGGCATCCTGCTGGTCGGCTCCATGAGCGGCTACCTGGGCGGGCCCACGCTGAGCGTCTACTCGGGTGTCAAGGCCTTCGGCCGCGCCTGGGCCGAGTCGCTCTGGCTGGAGATGCGTGCCTACAACGTCGACGTGCTCGAACTGGTCCTCGGCGTCACCCGCACCCCGGCCATGGCGCGTGCCGGCCTGGACTTCGACGTGCCCGGCATCGACGCGGCCGAGCCCGAGGACGTGGCCCGCGAGGGTCTGGCGAACCTGAAGAACGGTCCCATCCACATCGCCGGCGGCAACGAGGCCCGCGTGCACGCCAGCAGCGGGCACAACCGCGCCGAACTGCTGCTGGGTCAGCAGCGGATGATGGAGAAGCTGCTCGCCCGCGTCCCGCGCGGCGGATCGGAGTCCTGACGTGCGCGTGGGGTTGGCGACGCCGATCGTGACCCGGCTGCCCGGGGTGGCCGCGCCGTGGGAGGCCACCGCCGGACCGGCCGAACTGGCCCGGATCGCGCAGGCCGCCGACCGGCTCGGTTTCGCGCACCTGACGTGCAGCGAACACGTCGCGGTGCCGACCCCCGTCGCCGCCGAACGCGGCGGCACGTACTGGGATCCGCTGTCGACGTTCGGTTTCCTCGCCGGGCAGACCCAGCGCATCCGGTTCTTCACGCAGGTGCTGGTGCTGGGCTATCACCACCCGCTGGAGATCGCCAAGCGTTACGGCACGCTCGACCTGGTCAGCGGCGGGCGGGTGACGCTCGGCCTGGGCGTCGGTTCCCTGGCCGAGGAGTTCGAACTGCTCGGCGCGACCTTCGCCGGACGCGGCGCTCGGGCCGACGATGCGCTGCGCGCGCTGCGGGCCTCCTTCGGGTCCGCCGAGCCCGAGTATGCCGGGGAGCACTACAGCTTCAGCGGTATGCAGGTGGATCCGCACCCCGCCGCCGAGGGCATGCCGCTGTGGATCGGCGGACGCACCCGCCGGTCGCTGCGTCGCGCCATCGATCTCGGTGACGGCTGGACGCCGTTCGCGCTGGGGCGTCGGCAGGTGACCGAGATGCTCGACGAGATGTCCCCGCCGTCGGGGTTCGACGTGGTGCTCGGCACCGCACCCCTGGATCCGCTCGGCGATCCGGACGGTGCGGCCCGCGCGCTGACCGGCGCCGTGGCTGCCGGGGCCACGGTGATCAACGCCGGGGTGCGGGCGGACTCGGTGGACGACTACCTTGAGGCGCTCGAGGCGCTCGCGCAGATCGCGGAACTGGAGACGGCATGAGCGGGATCGAAGCACGGCTGGCCGAACTCGAAGCGCGGCTGCGCCGACTTGAGGACGAACGGGAGATCGCGGCGTTGATCGCCTCGTACGGTCCGCTCGTCGACGACGGGGCCGACGCCGAGGTGGCGTCGCTGTGGCTCGACGACGGCGTCTACGAGGTGGACGCCTATCTGATGGACGGGGCCGCTGCCGTGGCCGAGATGGTGCGGTCGGCCCCGCACCAGGGCCTCATCGCCGGCGGCTGCGCGCACTTCCAGGGTCCGGTGCACGTGCAGGTCGACGGTGATTCCGCCGTGGCCGTCGGATACTCGTTGCTCATCGCGCATCGCGCCACCGAGTCGGGCAGTCCGCGCTTCGCCGTCGCCCGTGCCACCGCCAATCATTGGGCGCTGCAACGGGGTTCGGGCACGTGGCGGGTGCAGCGTCGGACCAGCCGTCTGATCGACGGCCAGGCCGCCGCCCACGAGCTGGTGGCCGGGCCGCTCAAAGCCTGAGCTCCGGGCCGATCGCGGCTCAGACCGCAGCGGCCTCGGCGGCCAAGGCGGCCGCGTTGACGCGGGTCAGCACGTCGTGCAGTTCGCCGAGGTCGTCGAGCGAGACACCGAGCGCGGCCACCACCTGGCCGGGGACCTCCAGCGCCTGCGTCCGGAGATCGGTGCCGGCGGCGGTGAGGACGATGTCGACGCTGCGCTCGTCGTCGTCGCGGCGTCGTCGTTCGATCAGACCGGCTGTTTCGAGGCGCTTGAGCAGCGGCGAGAGCGTCGCCGAATCGAGCTGCAGCAGTCTGCCGATCTCCTTGACCGGCAGCGGCGCGTGCTCCCAGAGGGCGAGCATCACCAGATACTGGGGATGGGTGAGCCCGAGCGGCTCGAGCACCCGGCGATAGATCTTCAGTACGGAGCGGTTGGCGACGGCCAGCGCGAAGCACACCTGGCTCTCCAGGAGCAGGGGGTTCTCGTCGAAGGCGGTGCTCTCCATGGCTTCAGTCTAGCCGCTTCGCCGATATAGATCGTGCGCGATTGAATTGCACCCGCCGCGGGTGGCATACTCGATAGCGCACGATCTATCTTCCCCAGCAGAAAGCGCGCCGCGATGAGCAAGCGACCGAATCCGATCCAGTGGATCGGCTACGTGTACGGGGCCAAGCTGCCCGAGAGCCAGACGGACTGGGTGGCGAACGACCTGATGGGTCCGCACGCCTTCCTCCGGCACATGATTCGGTCGCAGGTCTCCTTCGTTCCCGTGTACCTGGTGCTGTTCTTCGCCTTCCCGAGCGGGCCGGTCTGGGTGCGCCTGCTGATGGTGCTGCTGGGCGCCTGCCTGGCGCTGATCTTCTCGGTGTCGTATATGGATCAGAATCGCGTCCGCCGCCTCCAGAAGCACGGTCTGGGCAACACTCCGGAGACGTACCGGCAGCGCGCGGAAGCCGAACACCTCAAGACGCAGTACGAGAAGATCTACGGCGCGCGCAACGGGTGACCTGAGGCCGCCCGCGACCACTTTGTAGTGTCGGAGACATATCGGCGTGCGTCGGGTGCTCCGGGAATCGAGGTCGGTCGGTGGCGTTAAGTGCGGACGAGCTGGAGATGGTCGCGTTGGTGCGCGACTTCGTCGATCAGCGGGTCGTGGGTCGCGTACGCGATTACGAACAGGACGACATCTATCCCGAAGAATTCATCGAGGAGATGAAGACCCTCGGCTTCTTCGGCCTCCTGGTCCCGGCCGAGTACGGCGGCGTCGACGTCAGCACCGCATGTTTCTCGGCGGTCACCGAGGAATTGGCGCGCGGCTGGATGAGCCTGGCCGGCGCGATCGGCGGACACTCGGTGATCAGCTTCCTGGTGAAGACGTTCGGCACGCAGGAACAGAAGGAGCGGCTGCTGCCGCAGATGGCCGACGGCCGGATGCGGGCCACGATGGCGCTCACCGAGCCCAGCGGTGGCAGCGATCTGCAGGCCATGCGCACGTTCGCGACTCCGGTCGAGGGTGGCTACTCGATCACCGGTTCCAAGACGTGGATCTCGAACGCGGCGCACTCGGGCCTGATCGGGCTGCTGTGCATCACTGATCGCTCGGCCGAGTCCGCGCACCGCGGGATGAGCGTGATTCTGGTGGAGCCGGGCGACGGCATGACGATCTCCAAGAAGCTGCCCAAGCTGGGCTATCGCGGCGTGGAGGCCTGTGAGCTGGTCTTTGATGAGATGTTCGTGCCCGCGAGTGCCGTGCTCGGCGGTGAGGCGAATCTCGGCTGGGGCCACATGATGCGCGGACTCGAGATGGGTCGCATCCAGGTGGCTTCGCGCGCGCTCGGCGTCGGGCAGGCCGCGCTGGAGGCCGCGGTGAAATATGCGCAGGAGCGCGAGTCCTTCGGTAAGCCGATCTGGAAGCACCAGTCGGTGGGCAATCTGTTGGCCGACATGGCCACCAAGCAGCAGGCCGCGCGCCTGCTGACGCTGGACGCGGCCGACAAGCTCGATCGCGGCGAGCGCGCCGACATGGAGGCCGGCATGGCCAAGCTGTTCGCCTCCGAAACGGCGATGGCCATCGCGCTCGACGCGGTGCGCGTGCACGGCGGCTACGGCTACTCCCGCGAGTACGAGGTGGAACGCTACTTCCGCGACGCGCCGCTGATGATCGTCGGCGAGGGCACCAACGAGATCCAGCGCAATGTGATCGCCGCGCAACTGATCGCGCGCAACGCGATCTGAGCGCAGCCCGGGGATCCGTTCGGGGGTGCGCCGCGAAACTGTTGCCTTTGGTGGGCTGCGATCGTCAAAGGCAACAGTTTCGTGAACCGGTCTGCGACGTTCGGCGTGGACCTGCGCTCCTCGGCGCAGGGCTGTGGGTCAGGGGGTGACGACGACCAGGGTCTCGGCGACGAGAGCGGGTTTGGCCGCGCCGTCGGCGGTGACGACGTACTTGATCGTGATCATCGCTCCGGCCGGGCCGTCGGCCACCTCGGTGACGGTCGCGGTCGCGGTCAACACGCTGTTCACCGGAACCGGGGCCGGGAAGCGGACCTTGTTGACGCCGTAGTTGATGCGTGCACCGCCGAAGTCCATGGTGAACAGGTCGGCGCCGAACAGCGGCAGCAACGACAGCGTGAGGTAGCCGTGCGCGATGGTGGCGCCGTAGGGCCCGGCGGCGGCGCGCTCCGGATCGACGTGGATCCACTGGTGATCGCCGGTGGCGTCGGCGAAGGCGTCGATCCGACTCTGTTCCACAGTGATCGGGGTGCCGGGGCCGATCTCTTCGCCGATGGCGGCGCGGACGTCGTCGAGGCTGCTGAATACGCGGGTCATGATGCTCCTGGGGTGTCGAAGGTGAGGTCGAGGGTGGTGTGGACGCGGGGCTCGGCGTCCGGGTCGGTGTGGGTGACCACGGAGACCGCGGTGCCGCTCTCGCTCGGAACGGACTGCAGCACTGCGGGTTCCGCGCAGAACAACGGTGCCAGATTGCGGTGGGCCAGGCCGGCGATGTGCCGGTCGTCGTCGCCGAGACGGTGGGTTTCGGCGAGCGCCAAGGTCATCAGCGGCCCGTGCACCACGAGTCCGGGGTAGCCCTCCACCCCGGTCGCGTACGGCCAGTCGTAGTGGATGCGGTGCGCGTTCGCGGTCGCTGCAGAGAACCGCATGAGCAGCGTTGGGTCGGTCACCAGCCGCCATCGGTCGGGGCCGTCGGGCACCACGGCCGGTCCGCAGGGAACCAGCGCGGCGGCCGATTCCGGGCTCGGCGGCTCGCCGGTGACGGCGGCCGCTTCCCGGTAGATGAGGTTCTGCTGTTCGGTCACCGCGAGGGTGCCGTCCGGCGCGTAGAGCTCGATACCGACGACCACCACCACGAGCGTGCCGCTGCGGCCGTGCTTCTCGGTGACCGACTCGACGCGGGCCTCCCGGCGAACCGTGTCGCCGACCCGCAGCGTGCCCGGAAAGGCTGCGGTGCCGCCGGCGAACATCCGCCGCGGCAACTCCACCGGCGGCAGGAACGAGCCCTTGAACGGGTGGCCGTCGACCGCGAGCAGCGACGACGGCGACCAGCGGGGCAGGGCCACCCAGTGCCACAGCGGCGGCAGTACGTCGCCGACGCGGGGGGCGGGGAGTCCGTCGTCGAGCAGGGCGGCCAGCGCGGCGACCGGTGCCGGGTCGAGGTACTCCTCGCTGACGACGGTGTGCGGCGCCCACTCCGCGTCGCCCGAGCGACTAGAGATGGCGGCCACCGGTCACCTCGGTGAGCGTGCCGGTCATGTACGACGACAGGTCGCTCGCGAGAAACAGTGCGACGGAAGCGATCTCGCTGGGTTCACCGGCGCGGCCCATCGGGATCTCGGCCATCTTGGACTCCCAGATGCGCTCCGGCATGGCCTCGGTCATCGCGGTGCGGATCAGGCCCGGCGCGATCGCGTTGATCCGGACACCGAGGTGCGCGACCTCCTTGGCGGCGGCCTTGGTGAGACCCACGATGCCGGCCTTCGCGGCCGAGTAGTTGGTCTGCCCCAGGAGGCCCACCTTGCCGGAGATCGAGGACATGTTCACGATGGCGCCGCCGCCGTGCTCGCGCATGTGCGCGGCCGCGGCACGGGTGCCGTTCCACGTGCCCTTCAGGTGGACGGCCACCACGAGGTCGAAGTCCTCCTCGGTCATCTTCCGCATGGTGGCGTCGCGGGTGATGCCGGCGTTGTTCACCATCACGTCGAGCGCGCCGAAGGCGGCGACCGCCTCGTCGACCAGCGCCTGCACCTGCTCGGACGAGGTCACGTCGCACCGGACGCCGACGGCCACGTCGGTGCCGCCGAGCGCGTCGACGGCCGCGTCGAGGGCTTCGATATTCAGGTCGCCGAGCACCACCTTGGCGCCCTCGGCGACGAAGCGTTCGGCGATCGCGAGGCCGATGCCCTGGGCGCCGCCGGTGATGACGGCGACCTTGCCGTCGAGCAGAGTGGTCATGCGTTGGTCTCCTTACGGGTCTGGCGGACCAGGCCGCCGCCGATGATCAGACGTTGAATCTCACTGGTGCCCTCGTACAGACGGAGCAGTCGCACGTCACGATAGATCCGCTCCACGGTGGAGTCACGCATGTAGCCGCTGCCGCCGTGCACCTGGACCGCCTTGTCGGCGACGTCGCCGGCCATCTCGGTGCAGAACAGTTTCGCGGCCGACGGCGCGATCCGTCGATCAGTGCCCGCGACCCAGGCGGCCGCGGCCTCGCGGACCAGTGCTCGCCCGGCCATCACGCCCGTCGCCATGTCCGCGAGCATGGCCTGGACCAGCTGGAAGTCGCCGATCGGCTGACCGCCCTGGGTGGTCACCGCGGCGTGACGGAGGGATTCGTCGAGCGCGCGCTGCGCGGATCCGACGGCCAGCGCGGCGATATGCACGCGGCCGCGGGCCAGCGAGGTCATCGCGGCGCGGTAGCCGACGTCGACGTTGCCGCCGACCAGCGCCGCATCGTCGACCGCGACGGAGTCGAAGTGGACGTCGGCGGTCCAGGCGCCTTCCTGTCCCATCTTCTTGTCGCGGGGCGCCACCGAAACACCCGCGGCCTCGGCGGGCACGAGGAACACGGCGATTCCGGGACCGTCGTCGTCCGCGGGCCGCACCCGGGCGAAGGTGACGAACAAGTCGGCCAGCGGCGCGTTGGTGATGAATCGCTTGCTGCCGTTGAGGATCCAGCTGCCGTCGGCCTGCTGGACCGCCTTGGTGCGCAGGCCCGCGGGGTTGGATCCGGCGCCCGGTTCGGTGAGCGCGAACGACGCCACCACGTCGCCGGAGGCGATCGGACCGAGCCACTGCTGTTTCTGCTGATCGGTGCCGAAGTTCACCAGCACCTGGCCGGCGATGCCGTTATTGGTGCCGAACATGGAGCGCAGCGCGAGGCTGGTGTACCCGAACTCCTGGGCCAGCTCGACGTCCTGCGCCAGGTCCAGACCGAGGCCGCCGTACTCCTGCGGGATCGCGTAGCCGAACAGGCCGATGTCCTTGGCGGCCCGTCGGAGGTCCTCGGGGACGGCGTCGCCGTCGGCGATCTCCGCCTCCCGGGGGACCACGGCGGTGCGGATGAAGTCCCGGACCGCGGCGTGGATGGTGGCGAAGTCGTCAGCGCTGACCTGGGACATGAGGGCCTTTCGAGAGGGAGAGCGGAGCGGGGTCGGGGCGGGCTACTTGGCGTAGTCCTCCAGAAGGCGGCGGCCGATGATCATGCGCTGGATGTCGGCGGTGCCCTCGCCGATCAGGAGCATGGGGGCCTCGCGGTAGAGGCGTTCGATCTCGAAGCCCTTCGCGAAGCCGTAGCCGCCGTGGATCCGGAAGGCGTCCTCGACCACCTCGTGGCAGTATTCGGCGGCCAGGTACTTGGCCATGCCCGCTTCCAGGTCGTTGCGCTGACCGGAGTCCTTGATTCGCGCGGCGCGCACCACCATCTGGTGTGCCGCTTCGACTTTCGTACCCATCTCGGCGAGGCGGAACAGCACGGCCTGGTGTTCGGCGATCGGTTTTCCGAAGGTCTCGCGGTCCTGGGCGTAGTCGATCCCCAGCTCGAAGGCGCGGTGGGCCATGCCCACGGCGCGGGCGGCCACGTTCACTCGGCCCACCTCCACGCCGTCCATCATCTGGTAGAAACCGCGGCCGGGCTCGCCGCCGAGGATCTTGTCGGCGCCGATCGAGTAACCGTCGAACAGCAGCTCGGTGGTGTCGATGCCCTTGTAGCCCATCTTGTCGATCTTCCCGGGGATGGTGAGGCCGGGCGCCACCTCGCCGAAACCCGGAGTCTTCTCCACCAGGAAAGTGGTCAGCTCACGGTGCCGTCCGCCGGAGCCCGCCCCGGGAGTGCGCACCAGGACCGCCACCAACGACGACGAGCCGCCGTTGGTGAGCCACATCTTGGCGCCGTCGATCGTGTAGCGATCGTCGCTGCCGCGGACGGCGGTGGTGCTGATGGCGGCGACGTCGGAACCCAGGCCCGGCTCGGACATGGAGAAGGCGCCGGTCAGCTCGCCGGTGGCCAGCCGCGGGAGATAGGCGGCCCGCTGCTCACCGGTGCCGTGCTGGGCCACCAGGTGGGCGACGATGAAGTGAGTGTTGATGACGCCGGAGATACTCATCCAGCCGCGGGCCAGTTCTTCCACGACGAGCGCGTAGGTGAGCAGCGATTCGCCGAGGCCGCCGTACTCCTCGTCGATGGTGAGCCCGAAGATCCCCATCTCTTTCATCGCGTCGACGATCGCGGTGGGGTATTCGTCGCGGGCTTCGAGCTCGGTGGCCACCGGCAGGATCTGCGAGTCCACCAAGTCGCGGACCGCGGCGAGCATGTCGCGCTGGACGTCGGTGAGGTCAGCAGTCTCGCAGAGTCGGCCCATCTTCGGATCATTGCAGATCTGCCCGGGGCGGGGAACAGGCGCGTGGTAGAGATAGGTCGGACGCTCGGGATTCACCGTTCGTGAAGGGACTTTCTGTGCGCGAGGCCATCATCTGCGAGCCGTTGAGAACGCCCGTCGGTCGATACGGGGGTGCTCTCGCCGCCGTTCCACCCGCCGATCTGGCCGCCGCGGTGATCCGAGAACTGGTGGCGCGCACCGGAATCGACGGCTCACACATCGACGACGTGATCTTCGGGCAGTGCTACCCCAACGCGGAGGCGCCGGCCATCGGCCGGGTCGCCGCGCTCGACGCGGGTCTGGACATCAGCGTGCCCGGCATGCAGGTGGACCGTCGGTGCGGAGCCGGGCTGCAGGCGGTGCTCGACGCCGCGATGCGTGTGCAGACCGGAGTGTGCGATCTGGTGCTGGCCGGCGGCGCGGAATCGATGAGCCAGGCCGAGCACTATGCGATGGGACTCCGGTTCGGACTGAAGGGCGCCGACACCGCGCTGGTCGACCGGATCGGTCGCGGGCGCCTGACCGCAGGCGGCAAGCTCTATCCGGTCCCGGGCGGCATGCTGGAGACCGCCGAGAATCTGCGCGCCGAATACGGCATCAGCCGTCAGGCGCAGGACGCGCTCGCCTACGCCTCGCACCGGCGGGCCGTGGCCGCGCACGAGGAAGGGCGCTTCGCCGACGAACTGGTGCCGATCGAGGTGCCGGGGCGGCGCGGCGCCGTGGTCGTCGACCGTGACGAGCACCCGCGCGCGGATGCCTCGCTGGAGCAGCTCGCGCAGCTGCGGGCGGTGCGCGCCCAGCAGGATCCGGAGTCGACGGTCACCGCGGGCAATTCCAGCGGCCAGAACGACGGTGCGGCGGTGGCCATCGTGACCACCCGGGACAAGGCCGCCGCACTGGGGCTGCGGCCGCTGGCCCGATTGGTGTCGTGGGCGGTGGCCGGGGTGGAGCCCTCGCGCATGGGGATCGGCCCGGTTCCGGCCACCGACCTGGCGTTGAAGCGTGCCGGCCTGGGGCTGGCCGACGTCGATCTGATCGAACTCAACGAGGCCTTCGCCGCGCAGGTCCTGGCGTGCACCACGGCGCTCGGCCTGTCCGAGGCCGACCTGGATCGGGTCAATGTGAACGGCTCCGGGATCTCGCTGGGACACCCGGTGGGCGCCACCGGTGTGCGGATCCTGGCCACGCTGCTGCGTGAACTGGATCGGCGCGAGGCGCGGTACGGCGTGGAGACGATGTGCATCGGCGGCGGGCAGGGCCTGGCCGCCGTCTTCGAGCGGGTGAGCTGACCGGTGGAGCTCGCGGCGCCGCTGGCCGGGGTGCGGGTGATCGAGTTCGCCAGTTTCGTCGCCGGACCGTCGGCCGGTCTGGCGCTGGCCCAGCTCGGCGCTGAAGTGATCCGGGTGGACCCGCTGGGCGGCAACGTCGACCATCGGCGCTGGCCGCTGTCGGAAGCCACCGGCGAGAGCCTGTACTGGAACTCGCTCAATCGTGAGAAGCGTTCTGTCGCACTGAATCTGCGGGAGGAGGCCGGTCGGGACCTGCTGCTGGCGCTGGCCACCGCGCCCGGCCCCGACGCCGGGATTCTCGTCGACAACGCCGTCGGACGGGACTGGCTCTCCTACGAAGCGCTGGCGGCCCGGCGGCCCGACGTGATCTCGGTGAAGGTGCAGGGGCGGGCCGACGGCGGTGCGGCGGTGGACTACACGGTCAACAGCGGCAGCGGGGTGGCGAACATGACCGGGCCGGCGTCGTCGTCCGTGCCGGTCAATCATGTGCTGCCCGCCTGGGATCTGCTGTGCGGCCAGGAGGTGGTGTCCGCGGTGCTGGCGGCGCTGCGGCGGCGCGACCGCACCGACCAGGGCGCGCGGATCGAGATCGCGCTGGCCGACGTCGCGCTGGCCGCGGTGGCCAATCTGGGCTGGTACTCCGAGGCGGCCGAGAGCGGCGAACGATCCCGGCACGGCAACCACCTGTACGGGGCCTTCGGGGTGGATTTCGCCACCGCCGACGGCGACCACGTGATGGTGGTGGTGCTGACTCCCCGGCAGTGGTCGGCGCTCGGCACCGCGACCGGCACCGCGGAATCCCTTGCCGCCCTGGCGGCTTCGACCGGGGCGGACCTCAGTACCGATGAGGGCCGGTATGCGCAGCGCGACCGGATCGAAGCCCTGCTCGCTCCATGGTTCGCCGCGCGACCCACGGCGCAGGTCCACGCGGCCCTGACGGCCGCGGGCGTGCTGTGGGGGCCGTATCGCAGCACCGCGGAGGTGGCCGCCGAGTTCGCCGCGCACCCGGAGGCGACCCGAGTGCTCGCCGCCGTCGAGCAACCCGGAGTCGGCCCGGTGATCTCGGCGAACTCGCCGATGCGCCTCGACGAGGCCTACTCCGGCACCGGTCCGGCGGCCGCGCTGGGCGCGGACACCGCACCGGTGCTGCGGGAGGTGCTCGGACTCGACGACGCCGACGTGACACGCCTGCGGTCCGCCGGAATCATCGCGGGACCGCCCGCGACTTAGCCGGCCCGTCGACCTCAGGTCAGAACGGTGGTGGTTCGGCGGTTTCCCATGCTCGTCGGCGTTGGTTGCGGCGTTGGTTGCGGCGTTGGGCGTGTCGGGCTTGGCGCCAGGTGTGCTTGTCGGCGGTGGTGGCGTGGAGGCCGCCGCGGCTGATGCGTCCTGTGGCCGAAGCCGGTGGTGCGGTGGGTGTGGGTGGGGCTTGTGCTCGGTGTGGGCAGGTGTAGTCGGCGAGTTGCGGGAACAACCATTGGTTGACCGTGGCGGTGTCGGCGACGATGCCGCAGCGCAGGGTGGTTGAGGTCCAGATGGTTCCGTCGGGGTCGGTGGCATCCGGGGACGGTGCACTGTCCGAATAGTCCTCGGACGAGGGTGTCGAGGGCGGCGTCTTTGTCGCGGCGGTCGGCGGTGTGTCCGGTTTGGTAGAGATGTGTCCGGCGCGTTCGAGGCCTCGGCGAAGGGCTGTGTCGATGGTGGCCGGCATCGTCGAGAGTGGCTAGGTGTGATGTCCAGGGAGGTTGTCCCGACTCGCTTTGGTGAGTTCGGCTGACAGGTGAAGGCCTCCGGTTGTGAAGTGGAGCTGTCTAGTTCTTCGCTTCACAAACCAGGAGGCCTTCGTGTCCCACGCTAACGCGACCTGACCCCGCGTACCCGTTTGCGGTTGGCAAAGCTGATCGTCGACGACAAATGGACCTACGCCGCGGCAGCAAAAATGTTCATGGTCGCGCCCCGCACGGCTAAGAAATGGGCTGACCGATACCGGTCCGAAGGCCCAGCTGGCATGGCCGACCGCAGCTCCAAGCCCCGCACGAGTCCGAACCGCACCCGCCCTGAGTTGGTGCGCAAGATCGTGCGACTGCGCTGGCGAAACCGACTCGGTCCGATCCAGATCGGTGGCCGGCTCGGCATCCCGGCCTCGACCGTGCACGCGGTGCTCGTGCGCTGCCGGATCAACCGACTCTCGCGAATCGACCGGGTCACCGGTGAACCCCTGCGCCGCTACGAACACCAGCGGCCCGGCTCACTGATCCATGTCGATGTCACCAAGTTCGCCAACATTCCCGACCGTGGCGGCCACCGCTTCGTCGGCCGGCCACAGGGCGGAAAGAACGCGAGAGCCACGGCCCACCGCACCGGCGAACGAGGACGTCAATACAGGCCCAAAATCGGGACCGCATATGTGCACACCGTCATCGACGACTACTCCCGCGTGGCCTACGCCGAGATCCACACCGACGAAAAAGGCGCCACGGCCGTCGGCGTCCTTGAACGCGCGGTGGCCTGGTTCGCCGACCGAGGCGTCACCGTTGAACGGGTGCTCTCCGACAACGGCTCGGCCTACATTTCTCACGATTGGCGCAAGGCCTGCATGAAACTAGGAATCACCCACAAGCGCACCCGGCCCTACCGGCCTCAGACCAACGGCAAGATCGAGCGATTCCACCGCGCCCTCGGCGACGGCTGGGCCTACGCACGCTTCTATGACTCCACCGAAGCCCGCAACTCACGACTACCGTCCTGGCTGCAGTTCTACAATCACCACCGAGCCCACTCCGCTCTCGGAGGCCGGCCACCGGTCACCCGACTGACCAACCTCCCTGGACATCACAGCTAGGGCGATGTCGAGGAATTCGCCGATGCCGTGCAGTTGCGCCCAATACAGGTGGGCTTGGCCGTACTCTTCTCTGTGGCACGAACAAGGGGTCGGAAGTGGCGATTCGGTGCGGTGCGGGCCGTCGAAATCGCCGAACTGTGAAGGGTGCCACCGGCTTCGCCGCCGGGTGTGTTCGCCCACCCGTGACGGGTATTCGGGGCGGTGACCTGCATGTCCGGGTCTAGCATCGGCGGACATGAGTGCTTCGACGCCGTCGGCGGTTCACGCGCGCGGACTGGTGCAGACCGGCCCCTGGGGGCGGGTCTACGGTCCCCTGGATCTGGACATCCCGGCCGGTGGTCTGACGATCCTGCAGTGCCCGGCCGGTCCGGGCCGGACCGCGTTGCAGATGACGCTGGCCGGACGCATGAAACCCAAGGCCGGTGAGCTGACGGTGCTGGGGCGGACCGGGGCGGGAAGGATCTTCCCGCATGCCGCCCTGGCCGCCATCGAGGATCTCGACGCGGTGTACGCCTCCGTGCGCGTGGTCGACCTGGTGACCGAGCAGCTGCGGTGGGATGCGCCCTGGTACCGCATGGTGCGCCGGACCGACCAGCAGACCTACGAGAGGTTCTGCGCGCCGGTGTTCGGTGAACTGCCGCCGCCACCGCTGCACGAGTACGTGGAGAACCTGTCCGAACTGGACGGGTTGCTGCTGCGGGTGGCCCTGGCCAACACCGGTCGCCCGCCGCTGCTCGTGGTCGGCAACATCGACCAGGTCACCAGCGACGAGAACCAGCGCACGCTGGTGCGTCGCCTGGTGGCGCTGGGGCAGGAACAGACGGTGATCACCTGCACCGTGAACGACGTCGATCCGGCCCTCGGGTACCGGGAGCAACTCGTCGTGGAACTCGATCCGGAAGGCGAGGAGTAGTCGTGCTGGCTGGAATGTCACTGGGCACCGAACTGAAGCGGTACTCCAAGGGGGTGATGCCGCGGGTCGCGATCGTGACCATCGTGCTGCTGCCGCTGCTGTACGGCGCGATGTACCTCTGGGTGTTCTGGAATCCGTTCGACGATGTGAACAAGATGCCGGTCGCGCTGGTGAACGAGGACACCGGAGCCCAGGTGCAGGGGGAGCGGCTGGCCGCCGGCGATGAAGTGGTCGCCAACCTCAAGGCGAGCGGCCAACTGGATCTGCGAAGCGTGGATGCCGCCGAGGCCGCCGACGGGCTGGCGCACGGACGCTACTACTTCACCATCACGATTCCGCAGGACTTCAGCTCCGCGATCGCCTCGGCCACCGGATCCGATCCGCACAAGGCCACCGTCGAGTTCACCTTCAACGACGCCAACAACTACCTGGCCACCGTGATCGGTAACAACGCCGCGGCCCAGGTGACGGCCGCGCTGAACGAGAAGATCGGCGAACAGGCCGTGGACCAGGTGCTGGTGGGTCTGCAGAGTGCCGGTGGCGGCCTGGTCGAGGCCGCCGACGGGGCACGGCAGCTCGCCGACGGTCTCGGCACGGCCAATGCCGGTGCGCAGCGACTGTCGCAGGGGGCCGACGAACTGGCCGCCAACATGGGCACCGCTCGCGAGGGCGCCGCGCAGCTGGCCGCCGGCAACGCACAGCTGGCCGACGGCATCGCCGCGGCCACCGCGCCGCTGCTGCCACTGCTGGATCAAGCCTCGTCGCTGTCGACGTCGGCCGCGTCGGCGGCCGAACTGGCGCGGGTCGCCGGCCAGGTGGCCGACCTGCTGGAACCGGTCCACGGTGTCCTGGTCCGGGCCGGGGTGGACCCGGCGCTGACCAGCGAGCTGGGGCAGCTGGCCGGGCAGGCGCGTTCCCTGTCGAACCAGATGGGCGGGGCGAACGGCTCGTCCTCGTTGCTGGCCCAGCTCCAATCGGGCGACCTGTCGCAGAAGGTGGAGCAACTGCGGTCGGGTGCCGCGCAGTTGAAGACCGGCTCGGCCGCCCTCTCCGACGGTCTGGTGCAGTTGTCCGACGGCAGCGATCAACTGGCCCAAGGCGCCGGGCAACTCGCCGCCGGACTGCCGCAACTCGATGACGGAGCCAACCGGCTCGCGACCGGACTGGCCGACGGCGTCTCGGCGATCCCCGACTTCGGGGACGCGGCGCAGCGGCAGGACGTGGCGGGCAACCTCTCGACCCCCGTCGCGCTGCGCGAGGTGACCCACAATCCGGCACCCACCTTCGGCGTCGGTTTCGCCCCCTTCTTCCTCACGCTGGCGCTGTTCATCGGCGCGATGATCATCTGGATGCTGATCAAGCCGCTGCAGCCGCGGCCGGTGATCGCCGGAGTGGGCGGTCTGCGGGCGGTGCTCTGGTCGTACTGGCCGGCCTTCCTCATCGCCGCCGCGCAGGTCCTGGTGATGTTCGTGGTGGCGCAGTTCGCCGTCGGCCTCAACGCGGCGCACGCCGTGGGGCTGGTGGCCTTCATGTTGCTGATCTCCGCGGCGTTCCTGGCGGTGATGCAGATGTTCAACGTGATCCTCGGCGTCGCCGTGGGACGCGTGATGTCGCTGGCCTTCCTGATGGTGCAGATCGTGGCCTCCGGCGGCATCTATCCGGTGCCGACCACCGCGACCCCGGCGCAGGTGCTGCACCCGTGGGATCCGATGAGTTACGCCGTCACCGGCATGCGGCAGATGATCAGCGGCGGCGTGGACAGCCGATTCTGGGTGGCGGTGGCCGTCCTGGCCGGTCTGCTCGTGGTGAGCCTGGTGATCAGTGCCTGGGGTGCGCGGCGCAACCGCCAGTACACGATGGTGCAGCTGTTCCCGCCGATTCAGGTCTGAATCGGCGGGGCCGGCGGGCGCGGAACCACCGCTACCCGTCGCGGAGGGAGCGCGCGGCGGAGGTCGCCAGATCGTCGGCGATCTCGTTGTAGTGGTCGCCGTTGTGGCCCTTGACCCACCGCCACTGGACGGTGTGCCGCTTCTCCTCCTCGACCAGCCGCTTCCAGAGCTCGTCGTTCTTCACCGGCTTCTTGGCGGCGGTCTTCCACCCGTTGCGCTGCCAGCCGGCCACCCACTTGGTGATGCCGTCGCGGACGTACACCGAGTCGGTGTAGAGGATCACCGACGACGGCCTGGTCAGCGCTGCGAGGCCTTCGATGGCGGCCTGCAGTTCCATCCGGTTGTTGGTGGTGTTCTCCTCGGCGCCGGAGAGCTTCTTCTCCGTGCCCTTGTAGCGCAGCACCGCGCCCCAGCCGCCCGGCCCCGGATTACCCAGGCACGCACCGTCCGTCGAGATCTCCACCACCGCATCGCTCATGGCAGGCAACGCTACCGGGGCCGCGTCCGGTCGTGAAAAGCTGAGATCATGAGCGTCGACGAGCCCCGAGTCCACCTGTTGCGCGCGGTGAATGTGGGCGGGGCCAAGCTGCCGATGGTCCGGTTGCGGGAGATCGCCGCCGACCTCGGGGCGACGGACGTGTCCACCTACATCGCCTCCGGCAACCTGATCGCGCGACCGCCGGGCGTGCCCGCCGACTTCGATCGGGCGCTGGAGGGGGCGATCGAGACCGAGTTCGGCTTCTTCCGCGAGGTGATCTCGCGCAGCGTCGACGAACTGGCCGCCGCGCTGGCGGCGTATCCGTTCGCCACCGCTCCCGACTTCCCCGAAGCGCCGTACGGCCACATCTGCTTTCTGGCCGGGACCCCGGACGCGGAGGCGGTCGCGGACTTCGTCGCCCGCGACTTCGGCGGGGGCGAACGACTCGCCGTGATCGGCGACGACCTGCACCTGGACTACCCCGACGGTGCGGGCGCCACCAAGCTCTCCGCGCCGATGATCGCCAAGGGCCTCGGGGTGCCCGGCACCGCCCGCAACCTGCGCACCGTCGGCAAGCTGATCGGCCTCGCTACTCGACGATGATGGTGCCCATCGCCCCGCGGTCGGCGTCGAACATCCGGTGGTTGAGGAACGTGTAGGTACCCGGTTCGACGAAGGTCAGCTCCACGAAGCCGCCCTGTGCCGGGAGCAGGCCGAGGGCCTGGGAACCGCCGCCGGCCGGATCGTCCCGGCGCAGGCGGTAGGCGCCCTCGGCGTACACCGTGTCGAACAGGCTGCCGATCACATGGAACGACAGCGGCTCGTTGGGGCCGGCGTCGAGCACCCAGAGGCGTAGCCGGTCGCCCACCTTCGCGCGCAGCGGGCGATGCATGTACTGGTTCGCGTAGCCGTTGAACATCACCAGGTCGGGGATACCGGCGGTCACCTTGGCCGCATCGATCGGGCCGCCGTCGGGCCCGAGGTACCACTCGGACTGCACGAACAGGTACTCGGCGTCGACCGGCGCCAGCTCGGGCGGATCGATCACGACGGCGCCGAACATGCCCGCGGCCAGGTGCACCGGCATGGGTGCGGTGGCGCAGTGGTAGAGCCAGATACCGGTGCGGACGGCCGTGAACCGGTACACCAGGCGTTCGCCCGGGTTGATGTCGCGCATGTTGGTGTCGGGCGAGACCATGCCGGCGTGGAAGTCGACCGAATGGGCCATGGTGCCGTGGTTGACCAGGGTGATCTCGAAGACGTCGCCGCGCCTGCCGCGCAGCGTGGGGCCCATCGACGTGCCGTTGTAGGTCCACAGCGTCTGCCGAACGCCCGGGGCCACCTCGCCGGGACCCTCGGTGACCTCGAAGGTGTACTTGTGGGTGCTTGCGGCGGGGGCGGGCGGCAGGGCCGGATCGCGGGCGACGAACCCCGGCCCGGGGTCCTTCCTCAGGTCCACTCCGGGTGCCGCGCCGGGCATGTCCATCTGGTGTCCGCCGGTGTCGCCCGTCGCGGGCGCGTCGCCGGTGGTGCGGATGTGCAGCACCATGCCCTGCTGGCGGTGTCCGACGATGGAGCACCAGCCCTCGATCGGCCGCCCCACCACGCCGACGTCGAGGGTGGCGGTGGCGCCCGGGGCCAGGCGACCGGTGCTCTGACCCGTTTCGAGCACGAGGTCGTGCACCTGGGTGTCCTTGTTGGTCACGGTCAGCACCAGTCGGTCGCCGGGAGTCACCGTGATGGTCTCCGGTGTGAAGCGCATGCCGACGGCATCGACCTGCACGGTTTCGGTGTGGCCGGTGGGGGTCACCGAACCGGCCGCGTCGATCGTCGCGGTGCCCGATCCGCCGAGGGCGGTGGCCACCGAGATCACCAAGCCCAGGGCCGCTGCGGCGGCGACGGCCTGCAGTCCGCGCTGAGGGGAAGGTGCCGACGGGCGTGCGGGCGCGGCGGGACCGTCGGTCTCCTCGGCGAGCCCGCGACGGATCGCCATCGCGGCGCGGGCGCTGAGAATCATGATCGGCAGGAATGCGATGTACGCCAGCATCACCAACGACGACAGCCCGACCTTGGCCCAACTCCCGAGCGGGAGTAGCCACAGCAGCAGACCGCCGTTGATCACCAGCACGCGCCACAGCCACCACTTGTTCATCACCGCGAGCCCGGCCGCGGTCACCGGACCGCCGCCCATGAGGGTGGGCAGCAGGTGGCTCATCACACCCAGCAGCAGCTGACCGGCGAAACCGGCCAGGAACCACACCGTCAGCAGGCTCAGGCGGGCCGCGTCGAACGGGCCGGTGAGCAGCACCACGAGGTAGGCGACCAGCGAGCCCAGCAGCCAGAGCAGCGCCGCCGAGATCGACGCGGACGCATAGGAATCGGGCGGGTGGCGCAGGGCCACCGGGACGAAGGGCGCGACGATCAGGAGCCAGCCCGCCAGGTACAGCCCGAGACCGACGGCGGCGAGCACGGGCAGATCGGCGAGCGCGCCCGCGCAGATCACCGCGATGGCGGTGGGCAGCACGATCAGCGCGTACGGTCGCCGCCGGTTGCGGACTTCGGTGGCGCCGAGCAGCCGGGGATACATCACCAGCAGGACGCCCGCGGCCGCCAGGCCCAGGAAGCCGAGGACGTTCAACGCCTGGTGGGTGAGCAGGAATCCGGCTTGCCGCGGATCGGCGAAGCCGTAGGCCAACAGCACCCCGGCGGCCGCGCCGAACGGGAGCAGACACGCCGACGCCACGAAGAACCAGGCGCTGATCGCGTTCTCCGCCGGGCCCTGACCTTCTGCGCTGCGGTGGCGCTGCGCCTCGACGATGAGTCGTGCCAGGGCCCACGCGTGCCAGGCCACCACCGCGCCGATGAGCACCGCCCCGGCCAGGGTGACCGGCCAGAGCACCGCCAGCATGCCGACGATGGTCACCACGAGGCCGAGGTTCAGGGTGTAGATGCGGGCCAGTTGGACCGGCCGACGCTCCGGCGGCAGGTGATAGCCGAGGAATCGTTCGGCCAGAGTCTGCGACCACACCAGGATCGAGTTGGCCACCAGCCCGATGGTGAACACGTGGACCAGGAGCCAGCGCGACTCGGGAATCGCGAAGTGCGCCAACCCGATGCCGATGAGCACCACCATCCACACGCGCACCGGCATTCCGGCACGACGATGCCAACTCTGTGGACGGCGGGCGGTGGGCGCGGGGGACACGCCGCCGATTCTACGGAGTCAACATGCGGTAAATCAGCGCGGGCCACTCGGCGGCGGCGATCGGCTCCGCGCCGGCGGGTGCCGAGACCATGGCCACGAGGACCAGGGTGATCAGGAGCGTGGCCACGACCACGCCCACGGCGAGCAGCGTTCCGCGCACGACGGCGCTTCGGTTCATGTCCGCCCTCAGATCGCGCCGATCCGTCCGCGGGTGCTGCGCACCGATGGCTGACGCACACGACTTCTCATCGTCACTTTCCTCTTCCGCAGGAGAAACCCGGTCGTGAGCTCGCGACCTGGAGCTCGCAAGGATCCTACGAAGCCGACGCCCATCGGCGAGCCCGACGCGGCGGATACCTGCTGGTAGAGGAGCTAAATCGAATTCCGGTCCGGAATCGTTTCGCCCCCGTAGGGGGGGCTACTCCACGGCGGCGGTGAACTGCGCGTTGTAGAGCCGGTAGTAGGCGCCGCGCGCATCGAGCAGTTCCTCGTGGGTGCCCTGCTCGACGATGTGGCCGTCCTCCATCACCACGATCAGGTCCGCGTTGCGGATCGTGGAGAGCCGGTGCGCGATCACGAAGCTGGTGCGGTCACTGCTGAGGTTGGCCATCGCCTCGCCGATCAGCAGTTCGGTGCGGGTGTCCACCGAACTGGTGGCCTCGTCGAGGATCAGGACGGTCGGCTTGGCCAGGAAGGCACGCGCGATGGTGATCAGCTGCCGTTCGCCGGCGCTGACCCCGCCGCCCTCGTCGTCGAGCACGGTGTCGTAACCGTCGGGCAGGGTGTGCACGAAGTGGTCGACGTGGCTGGCCTTGGCGGCGGCGATCACCTCCTCGCGACTCGCGCTCGGGTCGCCGTAGGCGATGTTGTCGTAGATCGAGCCGCCGAACAGCCATGAATCCTGCAGCACCATGCCGGTGCGTTCGCGCAGATCGTCCCGGGTCATCTGGGCGGCGTCGGCGCCGTCGACCAGGATGCGGCCCGAATCGACGTCGTAGAAGCGCAGGATCAAGTTGACCAGGGTGGTCTTGCCCGCGCCGGTCGGTCCGACGATGGCGATCATGTGGCCGGGCCGAGCCTGCAGGGACAGATTCTCGATCAGCGGGCGATCGGCACGGTAGCGGAAGGAGACGTTCTCGAACTCGATGTGACCGGAGTCCGACCGCGGGGTCACCGGATTCGCCGGGTCCGGCGCCTCCTCCTGCTCGTCGAGCACGTCGTAGATGCGCTCGGCCGAGGCCACGCCGCTCTGCATGAGGTTGAACATCGAGCCGATCTGGGTGAGCGGCTGGGTGAACTGGCGCGAGTACTGGATGAAGGCCTGGACCTCGCCCAGACTCAGCTGGCCCGAGGCCACGCGGAGTCCGCCCACCACCGCGACGGCCACGTAGTTCAGGTTCCCCAGGAACATGATGGTCGGCATGATGATGCCGGAGATGAACTGAGCCTTCCAGCTCGATTCGTAGAGCGCCTCGTTGTCGATGTCGAAGACGCGTTCCACTTCCGCGCGGCGTCCGAAGGCCTTCACCAGCTCGTGGCCGGTGAAGGTCTCCTCCACCTGGGCGTTGAGCTTGCCGGTGGAACTCCACTGACTGACGAAATGGGGCTTGGAGCGTTTGGCGATCATCGCCGTCGCGACCACCGCGAGCGGCACCGTGGCCACCGCGATCAGCGACAGCAGCGGTGAGATGGTCAGCATCATCACCAGGATGGCGATCACCATCAGCACCGAGTTGAGGAGCTGGCTGATGGTCTGCTGCAGGCTCTGCGACAGGTTGTCCAGGTCGTTGGTGACGCGGCTGAGCAGATCGCCGCGCGCGGCCTTGTCGTAGTACGACAGCGGGAGACGGTGGATCTTGGCCTCGACATCGGCGCGCAGCGCGGCGATGGTGCCCACCACGACCTGGTTGAGGAGGTAGGCGGCCAGCCAGCCCAGCAACGCCGAACCGAGGTACAGCGCCAACACGATCAGCAGGACGCGCCCCACGGCGGAGAAGTCGATGCCTTGACCGGGCACCAGGTCCATCGAGTTGACCATGTCGGCGAAGGTGTTGTCGCCGTTGGCCCGGAGCCCGGCGACGGCCTGTTCCTTGGTGATCCCGGCCGGCAGGCGGCTGCCGATCACACCCTCGAACAGCAGGTTGGTGGCATCGCCGAGGATGCGGGGAGCGAGCGCGGTCAGCGTCACCGAGGCCACGATGGAGGCGACGACCAGCAGCAGTCGGCCGCGGTAATCGGAGAGGTCGCCGAGCAGCCGCCGCAGGGACGGGCCGAAGGACCTGGCCTTCTCCAGCGAGGGTGCGGCACCCGGGTGGCCGCCGCCACCGCCCGGTCGCGTCACGAGGCCGCTCCGATCGCGAGCTGGGATTCGACGATCTCCGCGTAGGTGGGGCACTGCTCCAGCAGTTGTTCGTGCGTGCCCAAGCCGACCGCGGCGCCCTTCTCCAGCACCAGGATCTGATCGGCGCCGACGATGGTGGAGATGCGTTGCGCGACGATGATGACCGCCGCGTCCCGGGTGGCCGGGGTCAGTGCGGCGCGCAGCTCGGCGTCCGTGGTCAGGTCAAGGGCGGAGAAGGAGTCGTCGAACAGGTAGATCGACGGCTTGCGGATCAGGGCCCGCGCGATCGCCAGGCGCTGTCGCTGACCGCCGGAGACGGTGGTGCCGCCCTGCGCGATGTCGGTCTGCAGGCCCTCGGGCATCGCGCGGACGAAGTCCTCGGCCTGGGCGATGCGCAGGGCCTCCCACATCTGCTCTTCGGTGGCGTCGGCCTGGCCGTGCCGGAGGTTGTCGGCGACGGTGCCGGAGAACAGGAAGGCGCGCTGGGGTACCAGACCGATGTGCCGGCGCAGGACGTCCGGGTCCACGTCGCGCACGTCCCGGCCGCCCACGGTGACCGCACCGCCGGTCACATCCAGCAGCCGCGGGATCAGGTTGATCAGGGTGGACTTGCCGGTGCCGGTGGAACCGACGATCGCGGTGACGGTGCCCGGGGCGGTGGTCAGCGAGATACCGGAGAACACCGGATCGTCGGCGCCGGGGTACCCGAACTCGACGTTGTCCAGCTCTACGACGGCCGGGTCGCCGGTGATCGGTTGCGCCACCAGCGGCGCCCGCACCGAGCTCTCGGTGTCGAGGACCTCGCAGATACGGTCGGCGCAGACGCCGGCGCGCGGGGCCATCATGGCCAGGAACGAGGCCATCATCACCGCCATCATGATCTGCATGACGTAGGTGATCATCGCGGTCAGTGCGCCGATCTCCACGCTGCCGCCGGGGAGCTGCTTGCCGCCGAACCAGAGCACCGCGACGAGGGTGAGGTTGGTGATCAGCATGACCAGCGGGAACATCAGCGCCATCATCTTGCCGACCCGCAGCGAGGCGTCGGCGAGGGAATCGTTGGCGACGCCGAAACGGGCGATCTCGTAGCGTTCCCGGACGAAGGCGCGGACCACGCGGATACCGGTGATCTGCTCGCGCAGCACCCGGTTCACCTCGTCGATCCGTTCCTGCATCGCGCGGAACGCGGGCACCATCCGGGCGATGATCAAGCCCATCGTGAGGCCGAGCACCGGCACCGCGACCACCAGAATCCAGGAGATGGAGAAGGCGATGGTCATGCCCATCACGATGCCGCCGATCCCCATGATCGGGGCCATCACCAGGATGGAGATCCCCATGACCGACAGCAACTGAACCTGCTGAACGTCGTTGGTGGTGCGGGTGATCAGCGACGGGGCGCCGAACTGGCCCACCTCGCGCGCGGAGAAGTCGTTGATCCGGTACATCAGATCGCGTCGGATGTCGCGGCCGGTACCGAGCGCGGCGCGCGCACCGAAGTACATCGCCGCCACCGAGCAGATCACCTGCGCCGCCGAAATCGCCAGCATCCAGCCGCCGACACGCAAGATGTAGCCGGTGTCGCCCTTGGCCACGCCGTTGTCGATGATGTCGGCGTTCAGGGTCGGCAGGTAGAGCATGGCGACGGTGGCGATCAGCTGCAGACCGACCACCGCCGCCAGCAGGGCCCGGTACTTCGTCAGATAGGCGCGGAGCAGGCGGATCAGCACCGCTTCACCCTACGTCCTGCGCCCGTGGAGGGGGATCAGCGCAGCGGAACGGCTGCCTCGGGGGAGTGGGTGAGGTAGGTGAACGACTCGGTGAAGTACAGGTTCACCACATCGCCGTCGTGCGAGTCGTAGCCGATCGAGACGTCCTGGCCGATGGTCAGCTCGAAGTCGCCGCCGCGGGTGCTGATCAGCACGGCCCCGGTGATGGCTGGCGCCCAGATGATGTCGCCGTCGGTGAGGATGCGCTGCAGGTGCTGGCGCACCGGGTAGCCGTCGTTGACCGTCTCGTTGACCTCGGCGTACAGGTCGGCGCTCAGCGCCAGCGAGTACGGTCCGTCGACGGAGTTCAGGCGCAGGCGGTTGATCGCGGCGCTGATGGCTTCGGGGAAGTCGACGACGGATTCGGGCAGCCCGAGCGACTCGCCGGCGGCGGCCTGGATCATGCCGGTGATGTCGGCGGCGGCGAAGCCTTCGAAGATGGCCTTGTCCTCGGTGCGGGCCAGTTCGCTGGCCGCGCGCACCACCGAATCCCAGTCCGCGTCCGGCGCACCGCGGTCGACGTTGTCGATGGCCTCGCGGGAGACGGTGAAGGGCACCTTCACCTCCACCAGCGGCTGCGCCTGCCGCAGGTAGGCCTCGACGCCGTCGGCGGGGGAGTCGATCTTGGCGCGACGACCCCGGGTCACCGCATCCACATCGAGGCCGAGCGGGCCGGTGACATCGACGAGACGACGGCCGGCGCTGTTGCGCTTGAAGGAACGGCCGGCTTCTTCCTCGATTTCGGCCCAGGCGGCGTCGGAGATGGGGGCGAGTTCGCGGTGCAGATTGTTCATCGATACTCCTGAATCTTGTGGGTTGGTCGAGGGTCAGCTTCGGGCGCGCAGGCTGCCGATGCCGAGCGAACCGTCGGTCGACGGGGCGGGCGGCAGCGCGTCCAGGAAATCGGCGGGCGGCGCGAAGAACTGGGCGCCGGTGACCGCGGTGGTGAAGTCGAGCAGTCGGTCGTGGTTGCCGGGCGGATCGCCCAGGAACATGTTCTCCAGCATGGCTTCGGTGGTCTCGGGGCTGCGCGAGTAGGCGATGAAGTAGGTGCCGATGGGGCCGTCGCCGCCGATCTGGCCGTACGGCATGTTGTCGCGCACGATGTCGATCTCGTTGCCGTCGGCGTCCTCGATCACGTTGAGTGCGATGTGCGAGTTGCTGGGCTTCACGTCGTCGTCCATCTCGATGTTCTCCACCTTGCTGCGCCCGATGGCGGCTTCCTGCTCGGCCACCGACAGCCCATCCCAGGCGGCCAGGTCGGTCACGTAGCGCTGCACCGTGACGTAGCTGCCGCCGGCGAAGGCCCGGTCCTCGGGGCCGACGGTGATCGCCTCGATGGCTTCCTGGCCCACCGGGTTCTCGGTGCCGTCGACGAAGCCGATCACATCGCGCAGATCGAAATAGCGGAAGCCGTGGACCTCGTCGGCGGTGCGGACGGCATCGCCGAGTCGGCGGCTGAACATCTTGCCCACCTCGAAGCACAGGTCCATCTGGTCGGACTTGAGGTGCAGCAGCAGGTCGGCGGGGGTGGCGGGGGCGGTGTGCACGTCGCCCTCGAGCTGCCGGAACGGATGCAGCTGCGCCGGGCGCGGCCCGGTGAACAGGCGATCCCAAGCCTCGGAGCCGATCCCGATGATCGCCGTCAGAGCGGCGTCGGGTTGACGAGAGCCCACCGAGCGGGTCAGGCCGGCCAGATCGGCGATCGCATCGCGCACGGCCGCTTCGCCACCGGGCTCGATGGTGAGTGTCAGAAAAATGGCATAGCGGGTCTTACGGGTCAGAATCGTTTGTCCGGTGGTCACGCATCCAGCCTAGCCGGGGATACCGACGGCGGAGGCCGGGTGATCTGTGACGATCACCCGGCCTCCGCCGTTGCTGTGAAGTTCTAGAGCCGACCGATCAGAACAGTGCCGGACGGAAGGTCTTGACCCACGACTCCTTGAAGCGGGCCTCCCAGTAGTCCCACCAGTGCGAGCCGTCGGGGCTGATGTGGGTGGTGAGGCGGACGCCGGGGACGGTCGCCAGGCGGCCGATGTACAGCTGGCTGCTGGTCGACGCGGCGACCTCCAGCGGAATCATCTGCGCGAACTTGACCGGGTTGAAGGCGCCGTTGCCCGGCGTCAGCGAGCCGTCGTAACGGCTGCCCATGCCGGTG
Organism: Gordonia phosphorivorans; assembly: GCF_042432625.1. NCBI lineage: Bacteria > Bacillati > Actinomycetota > Actinomycetes > Mycobacteriales > Gordoniaceae > Gordonia > Gordonia phosphorivorans. The sequence goes on from NZ_JBHLWV010000021.1 coordinate 26,518, forward strand.
CCGGACGAGACGTAGACGTGCTTGCCTGCGAGGTTGCCCGCGGTCAGGAACGGATCGTTGGCGGCCCACTGGCCCAGCGGGTAGGTGCCCCACATGTTGGAGGGGTTGCCGCCCATCTCGGCGACCGAGGCCTGGATGCCCTGGGTGAAGCCGGGCATGGTGACGGTCGGGTAGCCCGAGTACGAGGCCACGGCGTCGTAAAAGCTCGGGTGGCGCGAGGCCAGGTTCAGCGCGGCGGTGCCCGACATGGACAGGCCGGCGATCGCGTTGCGACGGTTGTCCGACTTGTGCTTGTTCTTCATGTAGGCGGGCAGCTCGCGGGTGAGGAAGGTCTCCCACTTGTTGACGCCCAGGGCCGGGTCGCGCTGCTCCCAGTCGGTGTAGAAGCTGCCGCCGCCGCCGAACGGAATGGCCACGTTGGTGCCCTTGCCGTTCATGTATCGGGCGACGTTGGTCTCGATGAGCCAGCCGCTGTTGTTGCGGGGGGCGCGCAGGCCGTCCAGCAGGTACAGGGTCGGCGCATTCGCCTTGCCAGCGCTGACGATGCAGACCGGGATGTTCCGGTTCATTGCCTTGGAGCGAACCTGCTCCACGTTGCAGCCGTTGGCGGCCTCGGCGGTGGGAGCAGTGATTGCGGCGGCGCCGCCGAGAGCCGTGGCGGTGGCCACGGCGACGGCGAGCAAGCGCTTACGGGCGCTGGAAAGCATGCAAAATTCCTTAACTGCGATCTCGGCCGCGAACGGCCTAGGTCGTGGGCTAACACAGAGTACTAGTACCTAGAGCCCGCGTACGAGTCGAAGAGTAACGGACCGATAACGGTGACGCAATAAGGTGAGGCCTCGGAGCCTGCGCCTATCCTGTGCAGCAGGACACATTCGGTGTGCCGAGGAGATCTCGCGACCCTTCGACGAGCTTGGGGGCGGGCATGTGCGGAAGGAATCTGCTGTGAGCGGAGAACGACAGGTCGATGCGGTGGTCGTCGGCGCGGGCTTAGCCGGGCTGGTGGCCACCTACGAACTGACGCAGGCGGGGAAGAAGGTCGTGGTCGTCGACCAGGAGAACCGCAAGAACCTCGGCGGCCAGGCGTTCTGGTCGCTCGGCGGACTCTTCCTGGTGGACAGTCCGGAACAGCGCAGGCTCGGCATCAAGGATTCGCCGGAGCTGGCGATGCAGGACTGGCTGGGCTCGGCCGGATTCGACCGCGAGGACGAGGACTTCTGGCCGCGCCAGTGGGCCAGCGCCTACGTCGACTTCGCGGCCACCGAGAAGCGGGACTATCTGCACGCCCTCGGCCTGCGTTTCACCCCGGTGGTCGGGTGGGCCGAGCGCGGCGGCGGCTTCGCCGACGGCCACGGCAACTCGGTGCCGCGCTTCCACCTCACCTGGGGGACCGGGCCGGAAGTGGTGCGCGTATTCCTCGAACCGGTGCTGGAGGCGGAGAAGAAGGGATTGGTGGAGTTCCGGTTCCGCCATCGCGTCGACGAGCTGCTCCTGGAGGGCGATACCGCGGAGGGTGTGTCCGGTGCGCTGTTGGAGGAAACCGACGCCGAGCGCGGCGTCGCCAGTTCGCGTACCGAGGTGGGACAGTTCGAACTGCGGGCGCCCGCGGTGATCGTCACCAGCGGCGGCATCGGCCACAACCACGACATGGTGCGGGAGAACTGGCCCACCGAACGCCTCGGGCCCGCGCCCAAGCACATGATCGCCGGTGTGCCCGCCTACGTGGACGGCCGGATGCTGCGCATCTCGGAGGCCGCCGGGGCGAACCTGGTGAACCGCGACCGGATGTGGCACTACACCGAGGGCATCCACAACTGGGATCCCATCTGGCCCGACCATGCCATCCGCATCATCCCGGGACCGTCGTCGCTGTGGCTGGACGCCGACGGCAACCGGCTGCCCGCACCGAACTTCCCCGGGTTCGACACCAACACCACCATGAAGGCGATCCTGGACACCGGCTACGACTACTCGTGGTTCGTGCTCACCGGCGACATCATCGCCAAGGAGTTCGCGCTGTCGGGTTCGGAGCAGAACCCGGATCTGACCGGCAAGTCGTTGGCGACCGCCGCCAAGGCGCGCCTGGCCAAGGGCGCCCCCGGTCCGGTCAAGGCGTTCATGGACCACGGCGTGGACTTCGTGGTGCGCGACACCCTGCCGGAGCTGGTGGCCGGCATGAATGAGATCGGCCGCGGCGGGCACATCGACCTGCAGAGCCTGGAGCGCACGCTCTCTGCCCGGGACACCCAGGTGGAGAACGGCTACGCCAAGGACGCGCAGATCATGGCCATGCACAATGCGCGGAACTACTTGGGCGACAAGGTGGTTCGAGTGGCCAAGCCGCACCGCATGCTCGATCCCGAGCACGGCCCGCTGATCGCGGTGCGCCTGAACATCCTGACCCGCAAGACGCTGGGCGGGCTGGAGACCAACCTCGACGCCCAGGTGATGCGGCCCGACGGCAGCGGCTTCGCCGGGCTGTACGCGGCCGGCGAGGTCGCCGGTTTCGGCGGCGGCGGCGTGCACGGCTACAACGCGCTGGAAGGAACCTTCCTCGGCGGCTGCATCTTCTCCGGCCGTGCCGCGGGGCGCGCGGTGGCCCGACTCTGAGAGCCGGGCCCGCCGGACCGGGTCACCGGTCCGGCGTCGGCTCCTCCGGCGGGACCGGGATGTCGGCGATCGGATTGCCCTCGATCGGGGCGAATCCGTCGGTCGGCCGCTGCGGCAACGGCGGCAGTTCCAGGTCCGGGAGGGGACGGAAGGAGATGGTGTCGGCCATGGCGTCGATCGGTCGGCCCCAGTAGTCGGGGTCGTGGACCGGGGGCTCCCCGTCGATCGGCGCGTCGGTGACCGGCGGTGCCGTGACCGGGGCCGTGACCGCCGCGGGGGTCACGATCGCTTCGGTCGGCAGGGCCGCCCGGTCGTCGGCGAGCGGCTGCTCGTCGAGCGCGGGACCGCCGGTGCGCGGATCGACGTCCGGGGCGTCGCCGCCCCCGTTCCCGCCGTCCCCGTTCGTATCGTCCCCGTCGCCGTCCGACGGATCCCCGCTCTTGCGGCCGCGGAAGACCAGCAGCCCCCACAGCGCCAGCAGCATGGCGCCGAGCACACCCAAGATGATGGGCACGTAGGTGCCGCCCCACTTGAGCAGGTTGACGTACTTCTGTGCGCGCTGGACCTGTTCGGCGACGGTGGTCTCCGACCACTGGAAGTTGCCGTTGAGCGCATCCATGCGGAACTCGCTGATCGCGGCGGGCACGTCGTCGCTGTCGTCGACCGCGCGGAAGTACTGGCGCTGCTCCTCGTAGCCGTCGACGATGGTGCCGGTGATCGGCTCCACGTAGACGTGCCGTTCGGCGGTGGCGAAGCGGTGCATGGTGATCATCCGGCTGGGTCGGATGCCGCGACCGGAGATGCCCCACCACTTGGCGGGCATGTTCAAGATGGTGCCGAGCGGGGCCTCGCCCTGCGGGTTCGGCAGGTCCGACAGGTCGGTCTCGGGGACCTCGGTCTGGAAGTGGTACACCGTCAGGCCGTCGATCGTCTTCTCCTCGACGAAGCTGGCGACCGTGTCCTGGCGGGTATTGAGGTCGTAGTAGTAATAGTCCTGCTTCTGCACGTCGAAGCCGAACTTGTACTGGAAGCCCTTGCGGTCTTCGAGCTCCACCGAGACGTCCTCGAGCGGGACGCCCTCGGGGTCGGCCTCCAACTGCAGCGAACTCACCGCGCCGTTGGGCACGGAGGTCTTGCGGTTCACCGAGACCCGGTCGACGCTCGCGGTCAGCAGGCCGTCGGAGCACTTGCGTTCGGCGTCGGCGGGCGCGACCGTCGGGACGGTCTCCTTGCCGCCGCGGCCCTCGACTCGGTCGATCAGCACCGTCTGCGCGGACTGCAGCGTCGCCTGCTCGGCATCGGACGGTTCGACGATGAGGGAACGGCGCTGCTGAACGAGGTTCACGTTCAGCTGCGCGGCCTTGGACTTGGTCACCGAGCAGCGGTCGAAGATCACCGCCGGGAACCGGCCGGCGGACTCGCCCGGGGCGGAGACGGTGCTCGCATCGGAGGTGATGTCCAGGTCCAGCGGCACCACCTTGAGCTGGCCGACCAGGTAGGTGGGGATGGTGATCGCGGCAGCGATGCAGGCCAGGCCGAGGAAGGCCAGCAGGGCCATCGCGACTCGTCTCATGGGTTACAGCCTATGGGTTCGCGCGGTCTGCGCGGCGATCCCGCTCGGCTTCTTTCATGATCGAGGCCATATAACCGTAGATTTCCCGGTCGGCGATCGCCTTCCAGCGGGGAGCCAGCAGCTTCATGTACTTCTCCACGTACAGCAGCTGTTTGCCCACCAGCACCAGTTCGCGGGGGAGCCGGGCGTCGTGCGCCTTGGCCACGGCGGCGAGCTGGCGGCCCAGGTCGGTGTAGCTCATCGACCCGAGTTCGGTGGTCGACAGCGGCGCTGTGACCTTCTTCAGGTCGGCACCGCCCTGGGCCGTGGAACCGGGGCGGTGCACGGCGCCGAGCAGGAAGATGGCGCGACCGGCGGAGTCGTAGTCCTGTTTCACGATCAGGTCCACCACCAGCTGGCGCAGGATGCGGCGGGTCCGGGCGTCGAAGCGTCCGACGATGCCGAAATCGAGCAGGACCAGCGTGCCCTCGTCGTCGACGAGGACGTTGCCGGCGTGCAGGTCGCCGTGGAAGAGCCCGCCGTGGAACGCCGAATCGAGCAGGGACAGCAGCAGATTGCGGCAGAGCGCCTCGCCGTCGTGACCGGCCGCGCGGACGGCGGCGGCGTCGTCGATCCGGGTCGCGTAGATCCGTTCCATGGTCATCACGCGCGCCGTGGTCAGGTCCGGATACACCTTGGGCACGCGCACCCGGGAGCCGAACGGGCCGGGCTGCAGACACTCGAACCACTCGACCATGGTGGCGGCCTCGTTGCGGAAGTCGAGTTCGGCGTTGAGGCCGTCGGCGAAGTCCTCCACGACGTGGCGGGCGCTGAGCATGCGCCCGTACTCGGACATCTCGACCAGCCCGGCGAGGCGTTCGAGGATCGCGACGTCGGGGGCGAGGCGGTCGGCGATGCCGGGGCGCTGCACCTTGACCACGACCTCCTCGCCGGTGTGCAGCGTCGCGGTGTGCACCTGGGCGATGGAGGCGGAGGCGATCGGCGTGTCGTCGAAGGTGGCGAAGACGCTGGAGGCGGGTCGGCCCAACTCCTCTTCGAGGATGCGGTGCACCTCGGCGGTCGGCGCGGGGCGGACCTTGTCCAGCAGCGACTCGAACTCGTTCGACAGCGCCGGGCTGAACACGCCGGGGCTGGAGGCGATCAGCTGACCGAGCTTGACGTAGGTGGGGCCCAGGTGCTCGAAGGTGGTGCGGACCTCGCGGGCCACATTGGCCGGACCTGGCAGTTCGCCGCGGGTGAGACTGCCTGCCGAACTCAGCAGCAGGCGGCCGACGCCCCTGGCGGCGTGGGCGGCGGTGGAGGTGAACCGGGTCACCTCGGTGGCGGTCGACACCGTGGGCAGCTGTTTCCGGTCGAGTCCGTCAGCAGGCGTTTGGGTCATCACGATTCCGGAGTGTAGTCGCAGGTACGCTGGGGCCTAGTTTTCGATTGTGGGTCGATAACTGGCATTTCGGTGGCGAAAGGCAGGTGACGCGATGAGCGATGAAACCCGGGCAGACCTGGTGGTGGTCGGCGCAGGAGTGGCCGGATTGACCGCGGCGCTCTCGGCCGCCGAAGCCGGACTTCGGGTGGTGGTCCTGAACAAGGGGCGCCGGTGGCGCGCCGAAGATCCCGATCAGTCCACCTCGACCTATTACGCGCAGGGCGGTATCGCCGTGGTGCTGCCGGACAACGATGAGGACAGTGCCGAGCTGCACGTGGCCGACACGCTGGCCGCGGGCGCCGGCCTGACCGAGTCGCGGCCGACCGCCGAGATCGTCGGCGCGGGCTGGGCGGCGATCTCCCGATTGATCGGCTGGGGTGCGCGGTTCGACACCGGCGACGACGGGCATTTCCTGCGTACCCGGGAGGGTGGCCACTCGGTGCGCCGCATCATTCATGCGGGCGGCGACGCGACCGGCGCCCAGGTGCAGGCGGCGCTGGAGGCGGCGCTGGCGGTCTCGCCGGTGGTGGTGCACGACGAGGCGCGGGCCGTGGAGGTGCTGACCGGCGCCTCGGGTCGTGCGGCGGGCGTGCGCTACCGCACCGAGCGCGGCGACGCGGTGGTCTGGGCGCCGACCGTGCTGCTCGCGACGGGCGGCGTGGGGCACCTGTACGCGGCCACCACCAATCCGGCCGGGGCCACCGGAGACGGTCTGGCGCTGGCGCTGCGCGCGGGAGCCGCGGTCGCCGACCTGGAGTTCGTCCAGTTCCACCCCACGATGCTGTACGTGCCCGGGGCGCGTGGGCGTCGCACACTGGTCAGCGAGGCGCTGCGCGGCGAGGGCGGCCGCCTCGTCGACGCCGAGGGGAACTCGGTCACCGCCGGTGTGCACCCGCTGGGGGATCTGGCGCCGCGGGATGTGGTGGCGCGCGCGGTGACCGCCGCCATGGCCCGCACCGCTGCCCCGTGCGTCTTTCTCGACATCACCCCGATCGACGAGGTGCAACGGCGGTTCCCGACCGTGATGGCCGGGGTCCGGGCCGCGGGTGTCTCCGCCGAGGACGGCCTGCTGCCGGTGGTTCCGGGCGCGCACTACCTGTGCGGCGGGGTCGCCACCGATGCGTACGGCCGCACCCGCGTGCCGGGGCTGCTGGCCGCAGGCGAGGTGGCCCGCACCGGGTTGCACGGGGCCAACCGACTGGCCTCCAACAGCCTGCTCGAAGGCCTGGTGATGGGTCGGCGTGCCGCTCAGGTCGCGTTCGACCGGCGCGCTGAATCCGCGGAGCCGGTGCCGGTGGGGGCCGGTGACGACCTGCCCGCGGTGGATCGGGCGGCGTTGCAGGACAAGATGTCCGGCTCGGTGGCGCTGCTTCGCGACGCGCGGGGCCTGGCCGACGTCGACCGATTCCTGCGCGGTGCGCCGCCGCGTCCGCAGGACTCTCGCGCCGACACCGAAGATGCGGCACTCACCCTCACCGCGCGGGCGGTGGTGGCCGCCGCCGTGGCGCGTGAGGAGTCGCGCGGATGCCACTATCGCGCCGATCACCCGGAGTCGTCGGCGGACGCGTCATCTCGGGCTTTTCTGCTCCGCGATGGCGATTTGGTGATTGACTCGGCCTGGGTGGGGTCCTGGCGCGACGTCGGTGCAGGTTCGTACACTGCTTGACGAGTACACGGAAAGTAGGTGGCCGTCGATGCCGCAAGACCGTTGCTGGTCCTCGATCGTGACCGGCCCCGCTGATCGGGCGGCCCTGCGAATCGACATGGAAGTCACGTGGCCGATCGCGTGCGAGCTGCCGAACGGGCATCGCGGGCCGCATGCCAGCGACGGCGGCCGGGGCGGACCGGGGCGGCGTCGTTGGATGCTGTGGGACGACTTCGCGCGGACTCCGCGCACGGCCCGTGATCTCGAGGCGTGTCGCGAGCGCTCCATCGACAATGCGTCGTGTCGGCTGTTCGACGGCCACGGCGGCGCCCACGCGTTTCCCGCGCCGCGTCCGGCGCCTGCTCGATCGTTCTACCAGGGGGCGGACATGGCCAAGCAGTCGAAGAAGCCGAAGTCTTCCGCGGGTGCGCACGAGGCGAAGCCGCCGCGTCCGGCGGTCGAGCCGCCGATGTTCGACGCGGCGCCGATGCGACCGCTCGCCGAACCCGCGCGGCCGATCGCCGTGCCGGAACCGCCGGCGGCACCGACACCCCCGGCGGCCGAGCCGGTGCCGACATCACCGCCGGCCGAGCCGGCACCGACATCACCGCCAGCCGAGCCGGTACCGACGGAGCCTGCGCCCGCCCCGGAAGCTCCGGTGGCCGAGCCCGCCCCGACGCCGCACGGGCGCAGCTCGATGATCCAGATCAATGAGTACTCGGACATGACCCGCACCTCCCTGGTGGAGGTGATCGGACCCGACGGCAGTGCGCGCACGGTGATCGCACCGGTCAGCGCGGTACCGGCTGCCGCAGCACCGCGCCATGCCACCACGACGTCGATCACCGGGTCGCTCGCCGACCTGGAAGCGGCGACCGTCGAGGCCGCCGTCGCGGCCGCCAAGCTCCCGGACGGCGAGAGCCTGGTGCGCCAGCAGGTCGGGGAGGCTCTGCGGGAAGTCGCGCAGGCGCTGTCCAAGCTGGCCGAAAGCCTCGATCCCCGCTAGTCCCGCGCGGTCGGTGCCGTCGCCTTTTAGCCGATGATTAATGCCCCTACCGGGTATGGGTTGACAGGGTCGCGATGCCGGTCGCATACTGCTAGGGGGTATCGACGAGGAGCAGGTCAAGATGAGTGGCAACCACGGGTACATCGCCGACAAGGACGCATACGTCCGGCGCCTGAAGCTGATTGAGGGGCAGGCGCGGGGACTGCAGCGGATGGTCGACGACGAGGCCTACTGCATCGACATCCTCACCCAGGTGACCGCCATGAAGCGGGCCTTGGAGTCGGTGAGCCTGGAGCTCCTGCGCGACCACATGGGCCACTGCGTGGTCAATGCCGCCCGCGAGAGCGACGAGGCCGCCGACGAGAAGATCGACGAGGCGATGAAGGCCATCGCCCGACTGGTCAAGAGCTGATCGCCGACGAACCGTCCCCGACCGTCACGAGGAATCTCCCGAGAGGAAAAACAATGAGCGTCAAGAACATCACCGTCACCGGCATGACCTGCAACCACTGCGCGATGTCCGTCCGCGAGGAGATCGAAGAACTCGCCGGCGTGACCGACGTCCAGGTGGATGTGGCCTCCGGTCGCGTGCAGATCACCAGCGATGCCGACCTAGACGATGCCGCGGTGACCGCCGCCGTCGTCGAGGCCGGCTACCAGCTCGCATGACCTCCACGGCCGCGCGGATCGGCGTCTTCGTGGCCGGCCTGCTCGCTGTCTTCGGCATCGCCTTCGGCGTCGGCAGCGCGGTCGGGCCCTGGGACGTCGACCCCGCGCCTTCCCACAGCACTCAGCACAACGACATCGAGACGGAAGTGTCCCATGACGGCCACTGATATCGCCGCGCTCACCAGCGCCGCCACCGCTCGCGAGATCGACCTCGAGCTGACCGGCATGACCTGTGCCTCCTGCGCCAATCGCATCGAGCGGAAACTGAACAAGCTCCCCGGCGTCAGCGCCGTGGTGAACTATGCGACCGAACAGGCGCACGTCGAGTTCCCGGACACGGTGACGCTCGACGACCTGGTGGGCACGGTGCAGGCCGCCGGATACGACGCCGCGCCCGTGCCCGAGCCGTCCGCGGCCCCGGTGGCGGGCGTCGACAGCGTCGACCCGGCCCCCTCGCGCGCCCAGGTGGAAGTGGCCGAGCTGCGGCAGCGACTGCTGATCTCGGCGGTGCTCACCATCCCGGTGATCGCGGTCGCGATGATCCCGGCCCTGCAGTTCACCAACTGGCAGTGGTTCTCGCTGACCCTGGCCGCGCCCGTCGTGGTCTGGGGCGCGTTGCCCTTCCACAAGGCCGCGTGGATCAACCTGCGGCACGGCGCCACCACCATGGACACCCTGGTCTCGGTGGGCGTCACGGCGGCCTTCGGCTGGTCGCTGTACGCCCTGTTCTGGGGGATGGCGGGCACACCGGGCATGGTGCACGGCTTCACGTTCATCGCCTCGCGCGGGGACGGGGCCTCGCACATCTACCTGGAGGCCGCGGCGGGCGTCACGACCTTCCTGCTCGCCGGCCGCTACTTCGAGAAGCGGTCCAAACTGCAGGCCGGCGATGCGCTGCGCGCGCTCGCCGAGGTGGGCGCCAAGGACGTCACCGTCCTGGTCGACGGCCGGGAGAAGACCATTCCGATCGGCGACCTCGCCGTGGGGCAGCAGTTCGTGGTGCGCCCGGGCGAGAAGATCGCCACCGACGGTGTCATCGTCGACGGCGCCTCGGCGGTGGATCAGGCCATCATCACCGGCGAATCCGTGCCCGTGCAGGTGCAGGCCGGCGACAAGGTGATCGGCGGCACCGTCAACGCCGACGGCCGCCTGGTGGTCACCGCCGCCGCGGTCGGCGCGGACACCGCGCTGGCGCAGATCTCCAAGCTGGTGGCCGATGCGCAGACCGGCAAGGCGCCGGTGCAGCGGCTGGCCGACCGAGTGTCGGGTGTCTTCGTGCCGATCGTCATCGCGATCGCCGTGGGCGTCCTGGGCTTCTGGCTCGGGGTGGGCGGCGGCTCGGTGCTGGCGTTCACCGCCGCGGTCGCGGTCCTGGTGATCGCTTGCCCCTGCGCCTTGGGTCTGGCCACGCCGACGGCCCTGATGGTCGGCACCGGGCGCGGTGCGAAGCTGGGCATCCTGCTCAAGGGGCCCGAGGTGCTCGAGTCCACGCGGCAGGTCGACACGATCTTCCTGGACAAGACCGGCACCGTGACCACCGGCGTGATGGCCGTGCAGGACGTGCTGCCGGCGGCCGGTGTCGCCGCCGACGAACTGCTGGCCCTGGCCGCGGCCGTCGAGGCGGGCTCGGAGCATCCGATCGGGCGGGCCATCGTCACGCAGGCCGACCAGCGCGGACTGACCGCGCCGGCCGCCTCGGACTTCACCAACCTGGCCGGGGCCGGCGTGATCGCCACGATCGACGGGGAGTCGGTCGCCGTGCGCGGCCCGCGCGACGTCTCGGCGCCGTTGACGCCCGACCTGACCGAGCGGATCGCCGCGGCGCAGGCCGCCGGCGGCACCCCGGTGATCATCACGCGGGGCGAAGGCGCGCGGGAATCGGTGGTCGGCGTGATCGTCGTCGCCGACGAGGTGAAGCCGACCTCGGCCGCGGCCATCGCCCAGCTCAAGAAGATGGGTCTGACGCCGGTGCTGCTGACCGGTGACAATCGCGGAGCGGCCGAGCACATCGCCCGGCAGGTCGGCATCGATCAGGTGATCGCCGACGTGACCCCCGACGGCAAGATCGCCGCGATCGCGGCCAAGCAGGCCGAGGGGCACGTGGTGGCGATGGTCGGTGACGGCGTGAACGACGCGGCCGCACTGGCCGGTGCCGACCTGGGCTTGGCGATGGGGACCGGGACCGACGTGGCCATCGAGGCCAGCGACCTGACCCTGGTCCGCGGCGATCTGTGGTCGGTGGCCGACGCCATCGCGCTCTCGCGGAAGACCCTGCGCACCATCAAGACCAACCTGTTCTGGGCCTTCGCCTACAACGTCGCGGCCATTCCGCTCGCGGCGGCCGGGTTGCTGAATCCGATGATGGCCGGTGCCGCGATGGCACTGTCGTCGGTGTTCGTCGTCGCCAACAGCCTGCGACTTCGGGCCTTCCGTCCGGTGTCTCGCTAGAACATGTTCTAGTCTGGGCGCATGAGTGGATTGGACCTTCCGGAGAACATCAACATCGCCGACGTCCCCGAGTTCGGGGAAACCGTCGACGTCTTGGTCCTCGGTGCGGGTATGGGCGGGTGCTGTGCAGCACTCGAAGCCGCCCGCACCGGGGCGTCGGTACTGGTGCTGGAGCGCTCGGCGGCCGCCGGCGCCACCAGCTGCATGGCGGGCGGCCACTTCTACCTCGGCGGCGGCACCGCGGTGCAGGAGGCCACCGGCCACACCGACAGCCCCGCCGAGATGGCCAAGTACCTGACCGCGGTCTCGCCGGATCCGGAACCGGACAAGATCACCGCCTACTGCGAGGACAGCGTCGAGCACTTCAACTGGCTCGAAGCCCTCGGTTTCCAGTTCGAGCGCAGCTTCTTCCCGGACAAGGCGGTGATTCAGCCGCAGACCCAGGGGCTGATGTACACCGGCAACGAGAAGGTGTGGCCGTTCTACGAGATCGCCGTGCCCGCACCCCGTGGACACAAGGTGCCCGTCCCCGGTGACACCGGCGGCGCCGGCATGGTCATCGAACTGCTCGTCAAGCGGCTGGCCGACGAGAACGTCGAGATCCGCTACGAGACCGGTGGACGTCGCCTCGTGGTGGACGAGGGCCCGGACGGGCAGCCCCGCGTGGTGGGCGTCTACTGGAAGAACACCGACGGCGCCGAGGGCTTCATCCGGGCGAACGCCGTGGTCATCGCGGCCGGCGGGTTCGTGATGAACCCGGACATGGTGGCCGAGTACGTGCCGAAGCTCGCCGAGAAGCCGTTCACACTGGGCAACACCTACGACGACGGGCTCGGCATCCGCATGGGCGCGGCCGTCGGCGCCGAACTCAAGCACATGCACGAGCAGTTCATCACCGCGCCGGTGTACCCGCCGTCGATCCTGCTGACCGGTTTGATCGTCAACGCCGAGGGCAAGCGCTTCGTCGCCGAGGACTCCTACCATTCGCGCACCTCGGGCTTCGTGATGGATCAGCCGGGCGCCAAGGCCTTCCTGATCGTCGACGAGGCGCACATGGAGCGTCCCGACTTCGCGCTGGCGCCGTTCATCGACGGCTGGGAGACCATCGACGAGATGGCCGACGATCTGGGCATGGAGCGGTCGGTGCTGAACGCGACGATCGCCCGCTACAACGAGTACGCGGCGCGCGGCGAAGACCCGGACTTCCACAAGACCGCCGACTTCCTGGCGCCGCAGGACACCGGCCCGTGGGCAGCGTTCGACATGACCCTGGGTAAGGCCCTGTACGCCGGTTTCACGCTGGGCGGGATGGCCACCACCGTCGACGGCCAGGTCCGACGTCCGGACGGTTCGACGATCGCCGGGCTGTACGCCGCCGGCGCCTGCGCGGCGAACATCGCGCAAGACAGCAAGGGGTACGCCAGCGGCACCCAACTCGGCGAAGGTTCGTATTTCGGGCGTCGCGCCGGAAGGCATGCCGCCGCACAGTGACCTAGGTAACGCGGCGGCAGTGCCGTCGATGGCACGTGTTATCTTTTTGCCACGTTTTAACAGCGGGAGCGATGCCTCACCAGGCTGCCCGTGACCTGACGTATCCAGCCTGCAGCGACGTGTGTCACCCTTGCCGTTCGCTGCGCGGAGGCTGGTGGTGGTCCCGGTCTGGGATTTCACTGGACTTTTGGCGTACAGGATTTAGGTGTTCAGAAACATGAGTGTGGGAGAGGCAGTGACATGCTGATCGGTATCCCCCGGGAGACGAAGGCGGGCGAGACTCTCGTCGCGGCGACGGCCAAGACCGTCGCTCAGCTGCAGCAACTCGGGTACGACGTGATCGTCGAAGCCGGTGCGGGCCTGCTCGCCGAACAGCCGGATGCGGCGTTTGCGGAGGCGGGCACCCGAGTCGGTTCGGTCGACGAGGTGTGGGCCGCGGACATCGTCGTGAAGGTGAATGCGCCGAGCGACGACGAGATCGCCCGAATGCGCCGCGGTGCGGTGCTGATTTCGATGATGGCGCCCGCGCGCGATCCGGAACTGGTGCAGAAGCTGACCGACGCAGGCATCACCGCGCTGGCCATGGATGCGGTGCCGCGTATCTCGCGGGCGCAGTCGATGGACGTGCTGAGTTCGATGGCCAACGTCGCGGGTTACCGCGCCGTGGTCGAGGCGGCGCACGAGTTCGGGCGCATGTTCACCGGTCAGGTGACCGCGGCGGGCAAGATTCCGCCGGCGCGCGTCTTCGTCGTCGGCGCCGGTGTCGCCGGTCTGGCGGCCATCGGTGCGGCCTCGGCGATGGGTGCGGTGGTCCGTGCCTTCGACGTGCGGCCCGAGGTGGCCGAGCAGGTCGAGTCGATGGGCGCCGAGTTCGTCCACGTCGACTTCGAAGCGGAGAAGTCTGAGGACGGCTACGCCAAGGAGATGACCGCCGAGCAGGAAGCGGCGACGGCCTCGATGTACGACGAGGAGGCGCGTGCCGCCGACATCGTCATCACCACGGCGCTGATCCCCGGTCGCCCGGCACCAAAGCTGCTGAGCGCGGAGACCGTGGCCGGAATGAAGAACGGCTCGGTGATCGTCGACATGGCGGCCGCCAACGGCGGCAACGCCACCGGCACCGTCACCGACGAGAAGACGGTGACCGCCAACGGCGTCACCATCCTCGGCTACACGGATCTGGCCGGTCGTCTGGCCGCGCAGACCTCGCAGCTGTACGGCACCAACATCGTCAACCTGATGAAGCTGCTCACGCCGGGCAAGGACGGCGAGCTCACGCTCGACATGGACGACGTGGTGCAGCGCGGTATCACCGTCGCCCGCGACGGCGAGGGCATGTGGCCCCCGCCGCCGGTGCAGGTCTCAGCCGCACCCAAGGCCGCTGCCGCGGAGCCGGCGCCGGTCGCGCCGCCCAAGGAGCCGATGTCGGCGGGCAAGAAGATCGGTCTGGTCCTGCTCGGGATCGTGGCGTTCTTCCTGGTCAACGCCTTCGCTCCGGGTGACATCCCGCAGCACTTCACCGTGCTGATGCTGGCCATCGTCATCGGTTACTACGTGATCGGCAACGTGGCGCATGCGCTGCACACGCCGCTGATGTCGGTGACCAATGCGATCTCCGGTGTGGTGATCGTGGGTGCGATTCTGCAGTTGGCGACCGACAACGTCACCGTGCTGGTGCTGTCGACGATCGCGATTCTGTTCGCCTCCATCAACGTCTTCGGTGGCTTCGCCGTGACCCGTCGCATGCTGGCCATGTTCAGCAAGGGGGCCTGACGCATCATGACTATTGAATCCATGACTTTTGCGGCGTACATCGTCGCCTCGCTGCTGTTCATCCTGTCGCTGGCGGGTCTGAGCAAGCACGAGTCCGCCAAGAGCGGTCTCACCTACGGCATGGTCGGCATGCTGATCGCGCTGGCCGCGACCATCACCATGATGGTCAAGGACCTCGACCACGTCGGCTTCAGTGACGTCACCTTCAACAAGTGGCTTCCCCTCGGTCTCCTGATCGGTGCCGTGGTGATCGGTGCTCTCATCGGTCTCTGGCGCGCCAAGATCGTCGAGATGACCGGCATGCCCGAGCTCATCGCGCTGCTGCACTCGTTCGTGGGTCTGGCCGCCGTGCTTATCGGCTGGAACGGCGCCATCACCGGCGTGCACGCGCTGCCGACCGACCCCGATTACGGTGCATTGGTCGGCATTCACGCCGCCGAGGTCGCCATCGGCATCTTCATCGGTGCGGTGACCCTGACCGGTTCGATCGTCGCCAACCTGAAGCTGTCGGCGCGGATCAAGTCCGCCCCGCTCATGCTGCCCGGTAAGAACCTGATCAACGTCGGTTCGATCGTCGTGTTCATCGTGCTGACCGGCGTCTACGTGGCTCGCGACGTGAAGGACGACACCACCGGCTACGTGCTGCTGGCCGTCATCACCGCGCTGGCGCTACTGCTGGGCTGGCACCTGGTCGCCTCCATCGGCGGCGGCGACATGCCGGTCGTGGTCTCCATGCTCAACTCGTACTCCGGTTGGGCCGCGGCGGCGTCGGGCTTCCTGCTCGGCAACGACCTGCTGATCGTCACCGGTGCGCTGGTGGGCTCCTCGGGTGCCTACCTGAGCTACATCATGTGCAAGGCGATGAACCGCTCGTTCATCTCGGTGATCGCCGGTGGCTTCGGTATCGCGGCCGGTCCGGCCGACGACAAGGACTACGGCGAACACCGGGAGATCCAGGCCGACGGCGTGGCCGAGTTGCTGTCGGGCGCCTCGTCGGTGATCATCACCCCGGGTTACGGCATGGCCGTGGCGCAGGCGCAGTACCCGGTGGCCGACCTGACCGCCAAGCTGCGCGCTAAGGGCGTCAAGGTGCGTTTCGGTATCCACCCGGTCGCCGGTCGTCTGCCCGGCCACATGAACGTGCTGCTGGCCGAGGCCAAGCTCCCGTACGACATCGTCGAGGAGATGGACGAGATCAACGACGATTTCGGTGACACCGATGTCGTGCTGGTGATCGGCGCCAACGACACGGTCAACCCGGCCGCGTCGGAGGATCCGAGCTCGCCCATCGCCGGTATGCCGGTGCTGGAGGTCTGGAACGCCAAGGACGTCATCGTGTTCAAGCGTTCGATGGCCGCCGGTTACGCCGGTGTCCAGAACCCGCTGTTCTTCCGGGACAACACGCAGATGCTGTTCGGCGACGCCAAGGATCGCGTCGACGACATCATCGCCGCGCTCTAAGCTCCATCTGCTCGTAGCATTTCGAAGGGCTGCACACCGTCTCGGTGTGCAGCCCTTCGTTATGTCGCGCGCCGGTGCGCCACGGTGCATCGGTAAAACAACGGCGTCCTGACGGCCGCTAATGCATATACGTCGTCGGTGAGCGCCAGGACGCCGTTGTTTTACCAAGCGGCGGATCAGGAAGGCGTGAGGGCTTCGATCTCTCGGGCCAGGTTGGTGCGGGCGGTGGCTTCCCAGCGTTGCTGCGCGGGTTCGGAGGCGAAGATCTCATCGCGCGTGAGGAACTCGGCGAGCAGTTCGCTGCGCGCGGGGCGGAAGTACTCGTCGGGCACCTCGTGGAATTCTGCCCGGACATTCGCCGCGTACTCGGCGTAGCGCTGCGGCTCCGCGCCGAGGACGGCGAAGTCGGCGTCGGAGAGGGCGATGCCGTTGCGGTCGTCGGGCTCGGGGTGGTGCCGCAGTGTCAGTTCCACCAGCCGGGCGACCTCGTCGAGGTGTTGCTGATGATGATGGCGGCGGTGCGGTTCGTTCCATCGGCTGAGCAGGTCCGAGCGGATGGCGGGAGCGATATCGACGTCTATGTCCAGACGGTAGGCGCTGCCGAGAGCCGGGAACAGGGGGCTGGGAGGAACTTCACTCGGGGTGATCGGCCCCGGACACGCCTGATAGCCCGACCGCGTGCCGCCCCTTGTCGGGGACGGCGCGGTCAGGCTGCCAGGTACTGCTCGAGGAGTCGTTCGACTCCGGATCGGTGGGACTCGTCGGGGTGCGGGCGGCCTACGGCGGGCGGGATCGGCGGGTCGGTGTCGGAGGCTTCGGCCATGCGGGTGTTGAGCCCGGCCGTCGGTTGGTGGTCGGCGAGCTTCTCCGGATGGAACAAGGGGTTGACCAGCCACGGACCGGGCCGTCCGACGGGTCGCCAGCCGATACGGCCCGCGTCGGGACCGTCGGTCAGGACGGTGGATTCCCATTGCCCGGGTTTATTGCCGTTCCACCGGTTGTGCTTGCCGCACGCGGCGCCGAGCTGGTCGATGTCGGTGCAACCGTCGTCGGCCCAATCGGGCATGTGATGGGCCTGGGTGCGTGCGAACGGGACGCTGCAGCCGACCGTGGTGCAGCCGCGGTCGCGGCCGAACAGGGCCAGGCGCTGGGCGCGGGAGGCGAGTCGGCGCCCGCGCCCGAAGTACAGCACCTGCGAGCCGGCGTTCGCGAAAACTTCGAGCCACGGCACCACGCTGCCGGCGAGGTGCACCAGATCGCGGACCGGCAGGCGGGTGCCGGTGGCGGTCAGGGCGACACCGGCCTGCCGGGCCAGATCGCTCTCGGCGACGGTGATGACCAGTTCGGAAGACAGGCTGCCGTTCGGGGCGACGCCGGTCTGGGCGCGTTCCCATTCCATCAGCGCCTGCAGCGCATCGTGCTGACGCTGGGTGAGGGTGCGGTCGTCGCGTTCGGCGGCCTCGGCGATGACTGTTGGGTCCAGGCCGGGCTGGTCGGCCGCGCCCCGCGGCGAGGCGGGATCGTCGGGATTGTTCATGCCCGGTGCCGCCCACTGGGCGAGGGTCACTTCCAGGCGGGCACGGGCGGCCGGGGTCAGCCGGGCGCGGACCTTGCTCATCAGCTGGCGGTCCTGGCCCTGCAGCGAGAAGCTGCGCTGCCGACGGCGGTCGGTGTCGTCGGACAGTTCGCCGTCCGGGTCGAGCCACGCCAGAATCCGGTTGCCCACGGTTCCGACGCCGTTGGGGCCGAGGGTCTTGGCGGCCTCGGCGAGCATGGCTTCGGCCTTGGTGCGGTCGTCGGGGGTCGCCGCGGCCGGCACCTTCTCCATCACCTCGGCGATGACGAGGACGTTCTCCCGCCCGATCTCGCCGTCGGCGACGGCGGCCTCGGTCGCGGCCAGCACCGGTTCGAGACGTTCTCCGGTCATGGCGGTGAATCGACCGATCGCGATCGCGAGCCGGGCGCGGCGGTGGGCTTCGCCCTCGCCCAGGCGCAGACCGCCGGAGAAGAGAGCGAACGGCGACACGAAACCGGCCTTGCGGTAGGCGCCACGGTCGCTGAGTTCGACGTAGAGGGCGGCGTCGAAGACCTGGCGTGCGGCCAGGGTGCGCTCGCGGGTTTCCAGCAGATCGAGTAGGCCGTCTTCGTTCTCGCGGGCCAGAGCGGCCCCTTGCAGGCGCTTCTCAGCGGCGTCCTGCACGGCGAGAAGCTGTTCCGGGCCGAGGCCGGCCACCAGAGCGAGCGGATCGAATGCGTCGTCCATGTCGGCCACCTCCCCGTGCGCTGATCACCGGTTTCCTGCTTTCACCCTCCAGAATACGCCCAACATGGTGTGCATACAATGCTGTATGCGAACAAAGTTGCGAACAAAATCCCGAGCGGGCTGTGGTGAGGTGGTGGGGGCTACCAGCGGGGGAGGACCCGGAAATGCGTGGTCAGGCGGTGATCGTCGATCAGATGGAGTGCGAGGCCGGGGCCCTGGGTGGTGTTGATCCAGTCCGGGCCCTCGACAGGCAGGTTCAGGGTCGACGACACCCCGGGTGCCACGATCAGTGGCCGCCCGGCGAAGACGGTGGCGGCCGGGGTGTGCGCGTGCCCGGTGACCACCCCGACGATGTTCGGGTGGTCGTGCACCAGGGCCGCGACCCGGTCGTCGGCGTCGAGACAGATCGCATCCATGTGCGGCATGCCCAGATGCGCGGGCGGGTGATGCCAGGTCAGCAGTACGTCGACGTCGCCGGCCTCGGCGATCCGGCGGCGCGCCCAGTCGAGGGTCTCGTCGGAGAGGTAGCCGTCCGAGCGGCCGGGGATGGACGAGTCCAGTGCCAGGATCAGGAGGTTCTCGTGGCGCAGCATGGAGTTGACCGGACCGGTGCTGGCGATGCCGTCGCGTTGAGCGGTGAAGGCGGCACGGTCGTCGTGGTTGCCCAGCAGCGTCAGCATGGGGATGGGGGAGCGTAGCTCGGCGGCGGCCTCGGCGTATTCGGCGGGCAGTCCCTCGTCGGTGAGATCGCCGGTCACCAGGAGTGCCGCGATTCGGGTCCCGCCGTCGACGGTGGAGTGCAGATAATCCAGGACGGCGCGCACGCGGTTGCGGTTATCGTCGGTCCCGTTGAAGTGCAGATCGCTGATCTGCGCGACGACCACCATCGACTGAACCTTTCGCACATCCGTCCCGCTCGCACGGGCCACCGTTTCCCAGGCTAGGCGCTCGACGACGATCCGGGCGCACCCGCGGCGGTGTTGGTGAGCAGCACCACGACATGCCCCGCAAAGCGATATGGATTGGCGGCGAGCAGCCCGCCGAAGTGTTTGCGCAGGCGTGACATCTCTGATCTTGCGGTGATGCGGCGGGCCGGATCGCCGAAGATCCGGGCGGCCACCTCGGCGGCGGTGAGGCCCTCCGGGTGCAGGGCCAGCAGCTGGAGCAACTGCAGGTGGCGGGGCGTGGGGTGGTGCACCCAGGCGCCGCCGGTGCTCGACACCCGCACCGCGGGGTGCGGCCCGTCGATCAGTTCCAGGTGGACCACGTCCGGTTCGGTGTCGGCGGCGGCCACCCGCACCAGCCAGCCGCCGGGCAGGGGTTCCAGGTCGCAGTCGCCTAGCCCCGCCAGATGATGGCGCCCCGCGGAGACGGCGGGCGGAATGGACAGCCGCGGACGCGGGGGCACACCGTCGAGCGCCGCCACCCAGCCGAAGGTGTCGACGGCGAAGGCCGGGCCGGCCGAGCGCGCCAGAATGGGTGCGGCCACCGCGCGCAACGTGTCCAGCCGGGCACGATGCAGATCCCGCAGCTGCGCTTCGGCGAGTCGGGCGACGGTGTCCACCAGGGCCAGGGTGGTCGGATGGATGGTGGCCGCCGGACCGGACACGTCGACCGCGCCCAGGACCCGGCCCGACCGCGGGTCGCGGATGGGGGCGCCGGCGCAGGTCCATTCGTGGTGGGTGCGCACGAAGTGTTCGGCGGCGAACACCTGGACCGCGCGCCCGGACGCCAACGCGGTACCGATGGCGTTGGTCCCCACCGAGCCCTCGGCCCACGACGCGCCTTCGGTGAAGCCGAGACGATCGGCGCGGTGCAGGACGCGGTTGACGCCGTTGCGCCACAGCACCCGGCCGTCGGCGTCGGCCACCACCAGGATGTTCTCGCCGTCGACGATCAGCGTGTCCAGATGGTGCATCAGCGGGTCGAGCAGCTCGCTGAGCCCGGATTCGGCGCGCCGTTGCGCCAGGTCGACGGTGTCGCGCACCGGTTCGCCGGTGGCGTCGGGGCGCACCCCGATCTGGCGGACCCGGTCCCACGATTCGCCGATCACCGAACGGGGCCGTGCCGGTGGGCGGGCGCCGGTCATCGACGCGTCGTACACCGCGTGCAGCACCGCGGCGTGCGCACGCGGGTCGTCGCCGGCGGCGAGCGCCGGTTCGGGCGGGTGGTCGGGCAACGGCACGAGCGGAACTCCGATTGTGTGGGCGGTCACAGTCGAGGGTCCCCGCGGCGGTGGCTGGAGTCAACCCGCATCGGTTGCAACCCGCTGCAACCCTTGCCGGGCGGTGCGGCCGCGGAGTGTGCTGGCTGTCACAAGTCCCAACCGTGACGCAGCTCACTCGATGGAAGGTGTCGATCATGACGCAGACCCTGGAATCCCCCACACCGGCCGCGGCCGCACCACCCGGCGCCTCCCCGCAGGAACGGGTCGATGCCTGGCTGGACGGTTTCGCCACGGCGCTGGCCGACGGAGACGTCGCGGCGGCCACCGCGCTGTTCGCCACCGACAGCTATTGGCGCGACCTGGTGGCGTTCACCTGGAACCTCAAGACCTCGCAGGGGCGCGAGGAGATCGGCGCGATGCTCGACGACCGGCTCGCCGACACCGCGCCCTCGGCCTGGGCCACCAGCGAACCGGCCACCGCCGCCGATGACGTGGTGGAGGCGTTCATCGTCTTCGAGACCGCGGTCGGCCGGGGCGAGGGTCACCTGCGGCTCAAGCCCGGCCCGGACGGTCGGGACGAGGGGTGGACCCTGCTGACCACGCTGCAGGAACTCAAGGGCCACGAGGAGCCGAACGGCTTCGCGCGACCGCTCGGCGCCGTGCACGGGTCCGACCCGGACCAGCGGTCGTGGGCGCAACGACGCGACGACGAGGAGGCCGAGCTCGGACGCGCGGTGCAGCCGTACGTGTTGGTGATCGGCGGCGGCCAGGGCGGTATCGCACTCGGCGCGCGCCTGCGCCAGCTCGGCGTCCCGTCGCTGGTGGTGGACAAGCACGACCGCCCCGGCGACCAGTGGCGCAAGCGCTACAAGTCGCTCTGCCTGCACGACCCGGTCTGGTACGACCACCTCCCGTATCTGCCGTTCCCGTCGAACTGGCCGGTGTTCGCTCCCAAGGACAAGATCGGCGACTGGCTCGAGTTCTACACCAAGGTGATGGAGGTGCCGTACTGGTCCAAGACCGAATGCGCCAGCGCGTCCTACGACGAGGCGGCCGGCCGGTGGACCGTGCACCTGGTGCGCGACGGCGAGGAGCTGACCCTGCACCCGACCCAACTGGTGCTGGCCACCGGCATGTCCGGCAAGGCCAATGTGCCGACCTTCCCGGGGCAGGACGTCTTCGCCGGCGAGCAGCACCATTCCAGCGCACACCCCGGTCCGGACGGCTTCGTCGGCAAGAAGGTGGTGGTGATCGGCGCCAACAACTCCGCGCACGACATCTGCAAGGCGCTCGTGGAGTCGGGTATCGACACCACGATGGTGCAGCGCTCGTCGACGCACATCGTGAAGTCCGATTCGCTGATGGAGATCGGGCTGGGCGCGCTCTACAGCGAGCAGGCCGTCGCCGACGGCATGACCACCAAGAAGGCCGACTTCACCTTCGCCTCGCTGCCGTACCGGATCATGCACCAGTTCCAGATCCCGCTCTACGACCAGATCCGCGAGCGCGACAAGGACTTCTATGCGCGACTGGAGGCGGCCGGCTTCGACCTGGACTTCGGCGACGACGATTCGGGGCTGTTCATGAAGTACCTGCGCCGCGGCTCGGGCTACTACATCGACGTCGGCGCCTGCGAGCTGGTGGCCGACGGCACCATCAAGCTGGCCAAGGGCGGCGTGGACCACCTGACCGAGAACTCGGTGGTGCTGGCCGACGGCACCGAGCTGCCCGCGGACGTGGTGGTCTACGCCACCGGCTACGGCTCGATGAACGGGTGGGCCGCGGACCTGATGGGTCAGGACGTGGCCGACCGGGTGGGCAAGGTGTGGGGCCTGGGCTCGGGCACCACCAAGGATCCGGGGCCCTGGGAGGGCGAGCAGCGCAACATGTGGAAGCCCACCCAGCAACCGGGACTGTGGTTCCACGGCGGCAACCTGCACCAGTCGCGGCACTACTCGCTGTATCTCGCACTGCAGCTCAAGGCGCGTTTCGAGGGCCTGGACACGCCGGTCTACGGCCTGCAGGAAGTGCACCACCTGAGCTGACCGCGGTCGGCGGGCCGCACAGCCGTCACGGTGCGCGGGACGGGCTGCCGGCGGGGTCGACGTCGCCGGGCAGCTTGTCTCGTCGAATGCCGCGCCACGACGGATGGCGCAGGTGCCCGGTGGACGTCCAGTTCATGAACTGGACGTCCACCACCAGCTTGGGCAGCACCCAGGTGGCACTGGAGGCGACGGGGGCATCGACGGCCAGGAACGGGCTGCGGCTGATCGTCAGTGTCCGCAGTTCGGCGAGCAGATCCGCGGCCTGTGCTTGTGTCCAGCCGGTGCCGACGCGGCCCACGTAGCGCAGGCCGGTCTCCGCGGGCAGTCCTACCAGCACCGAACCGAGGGTGCGGTTGGCTCCGTCGCGGCCGAGACGAAAACCGCCGATCACCACCTCGACGTCGTTCCAGTTCTTCTGCTTGCGCCAGTCCGGGCTGCGGGTACCGAGCCGATACGGGGCGGACCGGCGTTTGGCGACCACGCCCTCCCACCCCATGTCTCGAGCCCGAGTCACCGCGCGGGCGCCGGGGCCGGGGAGCAGATCCGGGATCCGCACGTTCGGCAGTCCGGCCAGCGACGGTCGGAGTTCTTCCAAGATCTGGCGCCGCTGCTCCCACGGCGCGCCGGTTAGGTCGCGACCGTTGAGTTCGAGGACGTCGAAGACGAAGAACTCGAGCCGGGCGCCCTCGGCACGACGACGCCGCGACGCCAGCAGGCCGAAGTCGGTCTGCCCGTCGGCGTCCAGGGCCACCACCTCGCCGTCGAGCACCATGTCCCCGCCGGGGACGGCGTGCGCCAGGGGAGCGAGTTCGGGGAAGTCGTCGGTCAGGTCGTTGCCCGACCGCGAATGCAGCCGCAACCGGCTCTCGCGGACGGTGGCCAGCACGCGGTAGCCGTCCCATTTGCCTTCGAACGCCCAGGTGTCGTTGTCCAGGGCGTCGATCGGCTGGTCGACGGCGAGCATCGGTGCCGCCCGTCGACGTCGGTACACGCCGAGGTCGACGACGCCCTCGGGCAGGTCGGCGGCCGGCGCGGCGGCGGTGGCGGAGGTGCCACCGAGCAGGTCTCCGGATTGGGAGAACCGTTCCAGCACTTCGGAATATCGGAGTTGCGCCAGATCGGGGTCGGACAGTTCGGACCAGTCGCGAGGCGCGGCGACCCACGGCTGCGCCAGTCCGCGCAGCGAGTACGGACTGAGGGTGGTCTTGCTGGCGCTGTTCTGGCTCCAGTCGATGAAGACTCGGCCGGGGCGCGCGGCCTTGCTCATCGACGCGGTCACATCGCGCGGGAACGCCTTCTCCAGCGAGACCGCGATCTGCTTGGCCACCTTGCGGGCCGAGTCGGCGCTGACCGGCCACGGCAGCTGCGCGTAGACGTGGATCCCCTTGCCGCCGCTGGTCACCGGCCACGACGGCAGCCCGGCGTCGGTCAACACGTCCCGGATGGTCAGCGCGACCTGACCGCATTGCGTCAGCGGGACGTCGGGTCCGGGGTCCAGATCGAGCACCAGCCGGTCGGTGCGACGTTCCTCGTGGCCCGCCGACAGGTCGATGCGCCATTGCGGCACATGCAATTCCAGCGCCGACACCTGAGCGAACCAGACGAGCACCGCGGAACTGGCGGCGACCGGATAGGACTTCTCGCCCTCCGAATGGGCGATGGTGAACCGCGGAACCCAGTCCGGGGTGCCGGCCGGGAGCGTCTTCTCGAAGAAGGGTGCCGCTTCGGTGCCCGTCGGCCACCGCTTGCGCGTCACCGGCCGGGACGCCAGATGCGGCAGCATCGCGTCGGCGATGGCCAGGTAGTACGCGATCACGTCGTACTTGCGTGTGCCGTCGGGATAGAGCACGCGGTCGAGGTGGGTGAGCGCGATGCGGTGGCCGTCGACCTCCAAGTCCGATCCGCTCATCCGTCCATTCTCACCGAACAGCCGCCGCCTCGGCTACGGCTTCCCGCGGAGTGCCGCACGACGAACTTCCGATTGGAAGTGACGGTTCGTCGCTGTCGGGTGTGGTCTTTGGCACAATGGACCCATGCGCTCGATCTGGAAGGGTGATCTGAGCTTTGGCCTGGTCAACGTGCCGGTCAAGGTCTATTCCGCGACGGAGAGCCACGACCGGTCCTCCCATCAGGTGGACGCGAAGGACGGCACACGGATCCGCTACCGGCGTGTTCGGGAAGGCACGGACACCGAAGTGGAGTTCAGCCAGATCGCGAACGCGTACGAGAGCGACGACGGCCAGCCGGTGATCCTCACCAAGGAGGATCTGGCGACGCTGCCGGTCAATCGGAGCCCGGAGATCGAGATTCTCGAGTTCGTGCCGGCCGACCAGGTGGATCCGATCTACTTCGACAAGGCCTACTACCTGGAACCGGCATCGAAGTCGCCTAAGGCGTACACCCTGCTGGCGCAGGCGCTGGAATCCACCGATCGCCTGGCCATCGCCATGTTCACCTTGCGCACGCGCACCCGGCTGGCGGCACTGCGGGTGATCGACGGCGTGATGACCCTGCAGACCCTGCTGTGGCCGGACGAGGTGCGCAAACCCGAGTTCGCCTTCCTCGACCAGGACGTGCAGATTCGGCCGCAGGAATTAGAGATGGCGTCGTCGTTGATCGACACCATGGCCACCGACTTCGATCCCACCCAGTTCGAGGACGTCTTCGAGAAGGAACTGGGCAAACTGATCGAGGCGAAATCCGGTGGGGAGCAAGCCTTTCCGGAACCGACCGCGGAACCGGAGGCGGAGGGCGACGAGGTGGCCGACCTGCTCGCGGCGTTGCGTGCGTCGGTGAGTAAGAAGGCCGACGCCGAGCCCGCCGAAGCCGCCAAGCCGTCCCAGCCGTCCAAGCCGTCCAAGTCGGCCAAGGGCGCCAAGTCCGCCTGACTCGAGAAGAGATACGAGAACCCATGGTGCACAACGATTCCGAGTTCTTCGACGTCCTCATCGTCGGGGCCGGTCTCTCCGGTATCGACGCGGCCTACCGGCTGCGAGAACGGAATCCGGACCTCAAGTACCTGATGGTGGAGCAGCGGGAGCGGATCGGCGGCACCTGGGACCTGTTCCGCTACCCCGGGGTCCGCAGCGACTCGGACATCTTCACGCTCAGTTTCCCGTGGAACCCGTGGCGCGGCGACCGCACCATGGCGACCGGCGGCGAGATCCGCGACTACCTGGAGAACACCGCCCGCGACTTCGGTATTTACCCGCACATCCAGTTCTCCACCGAGGTGGTGTCGGCGAACTTCGACACCGACACCGACCTGTGGACCGTCGACCTGCTGGTCGACGACGAACCCCGCACCGAGCGTGCCCGGATGCTCTACCTGTGCACCGGCTACTTTCGGTACGACGCCGGGTACCGGCCCGACTTCCCGGGCGAGGAGGACTACGCGGGCACCATGGTGCACCCGCAGTTCTGGCCCGAGGACCTCGACCACACCGGCAAGAAGGTGGTGGTGATCGGCAGCGGCGCGACGGCGGTGACGCTGATTCCGGCGCTGGCCGCCGACGCCGAGCACGTCGTGATGCTGCAGCGCTCACCCAGCTATCTGTTCCCGTATCCGTGGACCGATCCGATGACCAACCTGGCGCAGCGGCTGCTGCCGAAACAGTTGGCGCACGACCTCATTCGGTACCGAAACGTCGCGATCACCATGGCGCTGTATCTGTTCTGTCGGCGGTTCCCGAAGACCGCGCGGCGCCTCATCCGCAGGCTCGCGGTGCACTACCTGCCCAAGGGCTACGACGTGGACAAGCACTTCAAACCGGCCTACGAGCCGTGGGATCAGCGGCTGTGCGTGATCCCGGATGCCGACTTCTACAAGACCGTCGGCGACGGCAGTGCCGAGGTGGTCACCGACACCATCGCCGGTTTCACCGAGCACGGGGTGCGGGTGAGTTCGGGCCGCGTGCTCGACGCCGACATCGTGGTGACCGCGACCGGTCTGGATCTGGTGGCCTTCGGCGGCATCGCGCTGTCGGTGGACGGCGAGGCCGTCGACCCCGGCGACCGGTACGGCTACCGGGCCTACCTGCTCAACGACGTGCCCAACTTCGCGTGGTCGGTGGGCTACACCAACGCGTCGTGGACGCTGCGGGTGGATCTGACCAGCAAGGCGGTGGCCGACCTGGTCGCCCACATGCGCAGCAACGGGTACACCCGGGCCTATCCGACGCTGAACGGGCGGCAGCCGGAAGCGCACGCCTTCTTCGAACTCGACTCCGGCTACGTGAAGCGGTCCGGCCACCGGATGCCCAAGGCCGCGCACGAGGGACCGTGGCATGTGCGGCACAACGCGTTCCTGGATGCGGTCGACGCACGCCGGTACGACGTCACCGAGGAGATGCGCTTCTCCTGACCCGCTCGCCGCGGGGTGCGGTCAGCCGGTGATGAGCGGCCACAAACCCTGCGATCCGGCGGCCCGCGCGGTCTGAGCCACCACGGTGTCCCAGTGCGCGACACTGCCGAACTCGTTGCGCCAGGCCAGGATCGGGCGGGTGAACCGGTGCAGCCGGTGCTCGCGGGTGGTGCCGATGGCGCCCAGCAGCTGGTGCCCGGTGCGGACCGCGATCGACGCGGCATGCCCGGTCACCGAGCGGGCCACCGCGATCCGGAACGCGGCCTGCGGGTCGAAGTCGGCGTGCGGCTCCCCGCCGGGGATTGCCGCGACGGCCGCGTCGACGGCGGCCCGCGCCAGGGCGTTCTCGGCGGCCAGGTCGGCGACGGCGTGCTGAATCACCTGGAACTGCGCCAGCGGACGGCCGAACTGCGTGCGCGTCGTCGTGTGCTCGAGGACCTCGACGAGAATCTGGTCCAGCGCACCGGTGATGCTGACCGCGCGGGCCAGCGCGCCGCGTAGGACGAACTGCTCGACCGTGCCGGGATCTACCGAAACTCCGTGCAGCGCAGCCGGATCCGCGGCGAGATCGTCGCGCGGTGCGTCCGCGCGATTGCGGCCCGGGGTGATGGCGACGTCGGCGGCGTCGACGTCGGATACCGCCCAGCCGTCGCCGACCGGGTGCAGCAGCGTGAGACGGTCGGCAGCGGCCGCCCAGCCGACCCGCCGCGCCCGCCCGTGCGCGTCGAGGACCGCGGCGCTGCGGCGGCGATCGTCGACCGGCAGCCCGGCGCGCTCGCACAGCCAGCCGGCCAGCAGATCGTGTTCGACGACGGGCAGTTCGGCTCCGTGCGCAGCGGCTGCGCGCAGGAGTGCAGCGGATTCCGCCCAGCCCGCGCCGCTGCCGCCGCCGTCGACCGAGCCGGTCAATCGGGTGAGACCTGCCCGACTGAGTTCGGTCCACAGGCGGTGCGGGTCGTCGCGGTGCGCGGTCAGCACCGCCCCGATCAGGTCATTCAGTTCGTTGCCGCTCATCGCATCCCCAGTCCGCGGGCGATCACGCCGCGCAAGATCTCGTTGGTGCCACCGCGCAGGGTGAAACCGGGCCGCTGATCGGCAGCGGCGGCGACCGCCGTGCCCAGAGGCGACGCGTCGTCGGCGATCGCCAGGTCGAGGACGTCGGCGATGTCGCCTTCGGTGGCGGTACCCAGCACTTTGACCACGGCGGCGGCGAGGTCGGCGGGTTCTTCGCGCGCGAGCGTCTCGGCGACCGCGCCGGACATGTGGTGCAGGCCGGCGATCCGAGCGATGCTCGCGCCGAGGGCGGGGTCGTCGACCGTCGAGTCGTCGGATTCGACGGCGGCGCTCAGTAGCGGGAACGTCGACAGGAAGCGTTCGGGGCCGCTGCGTTCGAAGGCCAGTTCGCTGGTCACCTGCGTCCACCCCGCGCCGATCTCGCCGAAGACCATGTCGTCGGGCACCAACGCCTTCTCCAACACCACCTCGTTGAAGTGGTGGCCGCCGTTCATCGAGATGATCGGATTCACGGTGACGCCGGGTCCGCGCAGATCGACGATGAATTGGGAGAGCCCGTCGTGGCGTCGGCCGTCCTCGCGCGGGTGGGTGCGGGCCAGCGCGATGAAGTAGTGCGCGCGGTGTGCGCCGGAGGTCCACACCTTGGTGCCGGTGAGTTCCCAGCCGCCGTCGACCCGGGTGGCGCGGGTGCGCACCGCGGCGAGGTCGCTGCCGGCGTCGGGCTCGCTCATGCCGATACCGAAAAAGACTGTGCCGGAGGCGATTCCGGGCAGCAGCGTGCGCTTCTGCGCTTCGGTGCCGAACTTGAGCAGCGACGGTGCGATCTGCCGGTCGGCGATCCAGTGCGCCGCGACCGGGGCACCGACGGCGAGCAGTTCCTCGGTCACGGCGAATCGCTCCAGGTGGCCGCGACCGTGGCCGCCGTATTCCCGCGGGATCGTCATGCCGACCCAGCCGCGCTCGGCCAGTCGCCGGGTGAACTCGGTGTCCCAGCCGGTCAACCAGCTGTCGGCGGTCGGGGCGAACGTGCCCGCTGCGGTCTCCGCGTCGAGGAACGCGCGGACCAGTGCGCGCAGGTCGTCGTATCGGTGCGCTGTCATTCGTCGAACCTTCCGGCCAGTGCGGCCCGCCGCGTGCCCGCAGATGTGCACCGCGTCACTGTGTCCCGGGTCTCACGATAGATATGCTCCCGGTATGAGCCAACTCTCCGCAGACCAGGCCGTGTCGACCTTCTTCGAGCGGGTGGCCTCGCAGCAGATCAGCGAGCCGGCCGACCTCGACGCGATCTGGGCGGCGCTGCCGGTGGTGACCGTCGAGGAGATCCTCGGCGACTGGCGCGGCGGGGAACTGCCGTCCGGGCATCCGATGGACGGGCAGCTGGAGAAGGTCGGCTGGCACGGCAAGTGGTTCCGCAGCTGGTACGACGTCGCGCCGATGGTCTGCCGCGACGAGAACGGAAACCTGTACTCCAACAAGGAGATCGGGAAGGGCGAGGCCAGTCTCTGGCCGGTCGGTTTCCGCGGGGAAGTGACCGCGTCGATGGTCTACGACGGGCAGCCGGTGATCGATCACTTCAAGCGGGTCGACGAGCGCACGCTGATGGGCATCATGAACGGCAAGACCTCGCTGGTCCGGGACCGGCACTTCTACTTCTATCTGCAGCGGGACGATTCCGACGCGCTGGCGAACGCCTGACCGGCCATGGTGACCGTGAACTTCGGACGCTCCCGCCAGAACGACGTCTACACCGCGGGTATCCACGGGCGAAAGCCGGTGATCCCCACCGACTTCGCCGAACTGGAACGGCGCGCCAAGGCCAAGATGTCTGCGCGTGCGTGGGCGTACATCGCCGGCGGCGCGGGGGAGGGTCGCACCATGGCGGCCAATCGTGCCGCGCTGGATGAGTGGGCCATCGTGCCGCGCGTGCTCCGCGACGTGAGTCAACGCAGCACCGAGATCGAGCTGTTCGGTCAAACCCTCGCTGCGCCAGTGCTTTTCGCTCCAGTGGGTGCGGGCGCGCTGGCGCATCCGGACGCCGACGTGCACATCGGCAAGGCCGCCGCGGAGCTGGGCGTGCCGTACATCTTCTCCAATCAGGGCTGCGCGCCGATGGAGGACGTGGCGGCGGCGATGGAGGCCGTCACCCCCGGTGCGCCGCGCTGGTTCCAGTTGTACTGGTCCACCGACGATCGCCTGGTGGACAGCCTGATCGCCCGCGCGGAGAAGATGGGTGCGGCGGCCCTCGCGGTCACGTTGGACACCACCATGCTGGGCTGGCGGCCGCAGGACTTGAACCTCGGCTCGCTGCCGTTCGCCCGGGGCGAGGGCATCAATCAGTACACCTCGGATCCGTCGTTCTGGGAGATCGTCGCCGAACGCCTGCACGATGCCGCCGACGAGCGGCCGGAGATCTCCCTCGGCGCGATCAAGACGCTGTTCTCCATCGCTCGCAACGTCCCCGGCGACCTGCGCAATAACCTGACGGCGCCGGAGCCGCGCGCGGCCGTGCAGACCTTCCTGGACATCTACTCGCGGCCGTCGCTGAACTGGGACGACATCGCCTCGCTGCGCGAGAAGACGTCGCTGCCGATCGTGCTCAAGGGCGTCCTGCATCCGGACGACGCCCGGCAGGCCGTGGACCTCGGCGTCGACGGCATCATCGTGTCCAACCACGGCGGACGGCAGGTCGACGGCTCCATCTCGTCGACCGACGCGCTGGTCGACATCGCCGACGCGGTGGCGGGGAAGACGAAGATCCTCGCCGACTCCGGCTTCTACACCGGCGCCGACGTGTTCAAGGCGCTGGCGCTGGGCGCCGACGCGGTCTGCATCGGCCGTCCGCACATGTACGGCCTCGCGCTCAACGGCGCCGACGGCGCCCGCGACGCGGTCGCCAACATCATCGCCGAACTCGACCTCACCCTCGGCCTGACCGGGCACACCGACGTGGCAAGCCTGGACCGTTCCGCGCTGAAGCGGCTTTCGCGGGCCTGACCTCGGTTACACCAGGGGGCGGCCGGTGCGGCGTCGCCAGTTCAAATCGGCCAGCAACAGGTTGAAAGGGAACTCCCGTAGCGGTTTGGGGAGCACCTTGATCAGCTGTCGGGCGACGGCGTTGTGCGCCGCGAAGAATCGGCGCTGCGCCGGGGTGGGGGCGATCCGCATCTTCTCCTGGAACTCCGGGGGCAGGAAGCCGATGGTCATGGCTTCCGAGTACCACCGTCCCAGCAGCCGGATCGCCGGGTAGGCGAAGTCGAGGCGCACGATGGCGAGCAGGTGTTCGCGGATGGTGTCGTCGATCTCGATCGCCGCGATCGTCGACTGCCAGTACGCCTCGAAGTCCACTCGCGTGGCCGGCCACATGTCCCGCGGCATCTGCAGGGTGGTGCCCATGACCGCGCCCTGCTGGTAGGCCTCCTCGGTGATCTTGGCCGGGTCGCCGTAGATCCGCTGCATGTCCTCCCAGCCGCGGTACAGGCAGGCGGCCACCCAGAGCTGCAGCTTCGGGTCGAAGGCGTTGTACTTGACCGGGCTGGCCTCACTGGACCGGACATAGGCGTGCGACTTGTTGACGGCCTGGCGGTAGGCCTTGCGCATCTCCGGGGAGCCCGTCGCGGCCACCGCGAGATAGGTGAGCGTAGTGCGGGTCCGCTTGGTCGGATTCTTGAACAGGTTTCCGGAGTGGACCTTCGATTCGTAGACGCCGTAACCGACCGCGGGCAGCGCCAGCTGCATGATCAC
Organism: Gordonia phosphorivorans; assembly: GCF_042432625.1. Lineage (NCBI taxonomy): Bacteria > Bacillati > Actinomycetota > Actinomycetes > Mycobacteriales > Gordoniaceae > Gordonia > Gordonia phosphorivorans. The sequence goes on from NZ_JBHLWV010000021.1 coordinate 58,210, forward strand.
GTTCGCCGGTCCGGCCAGCAGTGCGATCCCGAGCAGGTCCAGGTCGTCGATCACCACGTTGTCCAGTTCCTCGCGCCGGGACCGGGGCATGGTCTCGGCATCACGGGCGATGTCTGCGGCCTGACTGGTGGTGATGGTCTCGGCGCTCATGGCGACTCCGTTCATCTGATAACGACTGTTACCACTTTGCTGTGGTGTTTATTCAACTCGCGCCCCGGACGAGTGTCAAGATGTCGGGGTGATGTCGCAGCACAATGGATCCGAACCAACGCTGCGCGCCTACGGCGGTGAGGCCGGCGATGCGCGGGTGGCCCGTCGGCGGGCCGCGCTAATCGACGCGGCCCTGGACATGCTGGCCGAGGCCGACGGGGGTGCGGTCACGGTGCGCGGGGTCTGTGCGCGCGCCGAGCTGACTCCGCGGTACTTCTACGAGAGCTTCCCCGGCGTCGACGATCTGGTGGCGGCGACCTACGACCGAGTGATCACCGAGATCGCCGAGAAGGCGCAGCTGGCGTTCGCGGCGGGCGAGGCCTCGCAGGACAAGGTGCGCGGCGCGGTGGACGCGGTGGTCGAGGTGATCGACTCCGATCGGCGGGCCGGGCGCCTGCTCTTCGCCGACACGGTGCGCAGCCCGGTGGTCGCCCGCAAGCGTGCGGAGTCGGTGCGCCTTTTCGTGCAACTCACCACCGAATCGGCGGTCCAAGCGGTGGGAGCTCCACCCGGTCCGGTCACCACCGCGGCCGCCTACTTTCAGGTCGGTGGCCTGGGCCGATTGCTCGCGGCGTGGACCGAGGGCGAGGTGGAGGTGACGCGGATTCAGCTGGTGGACGTGTGTGTACGCCTGCTGCTGGGACTAGGTTCATTGCCATGAGCACCTGGCGCGACTATGGCCCGCCCGAACTCCCTGCGCCGCTTGCGGCGGCGTTGGAAGCCTTCGCCGAACACGGATATCACGGCACCACGGTGCGCGATATCGCTGCGCGCGCGGGACTTTCGGTGCCGGGGCTGTACCACCACTACCCGTCCAAACAGTCTCTGTTGCAAGGTCTTTCGGAGCTGACGATGGAGGAGCTGCTGGGCCGCAGTGAGGCGGCGCTGGCCGAGGCCGGCCCGTCGCCACTCGCTCGGTTCGAGGCGCTCGTCGAGTCGCTGCTGCGCTTTCACATGTACCGGCGCGCGCAGGCGTTCGTCGGCTCCACCGAGGTACGCAGCATGGACCCGGAGTACCGCGCGATCTACATCGGGCATCGGACGCGACAGCAGCGGATGGTCGACGACGCGGTGGACGACGGCGTCGCCGCGGGAATCTTCACCACCGAGTTTCCGCACGACGCCGCCCGCGCGCTGTCGACCATGTGTGTCGGAGTCTCCACCTGGTACCGACCCGGCGGTGGGCAGACCCCTGAACAGCTCGTCGAACGGAACCTGGTGTTGGCACGCGATCTTGTGGGGTACAGTCACGGGTGACCGAGCGATCGTTCGGTAGGGAGTGAGTGAGCTGAGATGACCATCGACCTGTCCTACAGCCCCGAGGTGACCGACCTCGTTGCGCGGACCCGCACCTTCATCGACGACGTCGTGCTGCCGCTGGAGAACCAGTACGCGGGCGACATCGTGGCGGCAGGAGGCGACGATCTGCGTCGCGAGCTGAACGCTCAGGCCAAGGCGGCCGGGATCTTCGCGCCGCACGCGCCGGTCGAGTTCGGTGGTCTCGGACTGAACATGTCCGACCGCTCGCCGGTCTTCACCGCTGCGGGCCGCTCCACCTTCGGTCCCGTGGCCCTGCATCTCGGTGCCCCGGACGAGGGCAACGTGCACATGCTCGCCGAGGTCGCCAGCCCGACCCAGAAGGATCGCTACCTGGCGCCGCTGGCCAAGGGTGAGATTCGCAGCGCCTTCGCGATGACCGAGCCCTCGCCCGGTGCCGGCGCCGACCCGAACGCCCTGCGTACCCATGCGGTGCGCGTCCCCGGCGGCTGGAAGATCAACGGCATGAAGCGGTTCATCACCGGTGCCGACGGTGCGGGCATGTGGATCATCATGGCGCGCACCAAGGGCGAGCCCGGCGATCGCGGCGGCGCGACGATGTTCCTGGCGCCCGCGGGCACGCCCGGCATCGAGGTGGGGCGCTACGTGCACACCTACGACCGCGGCATGATCGGCGGACACTGCGAGGTGACCTTCACCGACGTCTTCGTGCCCGACGAGGACGTCCTCGGTGAGCCCGACGAGGGCTACCGCTACGCGCAGGTGCGCCTCGGCCCGGCCCGCATGACGCACGTGATGCGCTGGATGGGTGTGGCCGAGCGGGCTCACGACATCGCGCTCGACTACGTCGGCACCCGCGAGGGCTTCGGCGGCAAGCTCGGCGACCTCGGCATGATCCAGCAGATGGTGGCCGACAACGAGATCGACCTGGCCGCGACCCGCGCACTGCTGACCAACGCCTGCTGGGAACTCGATCAGGGCGAGCACGCCTCGAACTCCACGTCGATCGCCAAAACCTATGGGGCCGAGGCGTTCTCGCGGATCCTGGACCGTTGCGTGCAGATGTGCGGCGGCCTCGGCGTGTCCGAGGATCTGCCACTGGCCCGGCTCGCCAACGAGGTGCGTCCGTTCCGCATCTACGACGGCCCCTCCGAGGTGCACCGTTGGGCGCTCGCCAAGCGGGCCGTCGGACGTGCGCGCAAGGCCCGCGAGGCGGGCGTGCGCAATGTCTGATCATGCCGGGCTGAAAGCTGCGGACCTGCGGAAGCTGCTGTCCGCCAACGGGATCGACGTGATCGGCGAGCTCGAGATCGAGTTGATCAGTGGTGGTCGGTCCAATCTGACCTACGTGGTGAGCGACGCCGAGCGACGCTGGGTGGCCCGACGGCCGCCGCTCGCCGGTCTGACGCCGTCGGCGCACGACATGGAACGCGAATGGGCGGTGACCTCGGCGCTGTCCGGCACCGCGGTGCCGGTGGCCACCCCGGTGGCGATCGACCGGACCGGCGAGTTCATCGGCGCCCCGTGCACCGTGGTGGAGTTCGTCGACGGGCAGGTGATCCGGTCCGCGGAGGATCTGGACGCCTGGTCCGACACCGACGTGGCGACCAACTTCGACGCGCTGGTCCGGACCCTGGCCGATCTGCACGCGGTCGACTATCGCGCCGTCGGCCTGGCCGACTTCGGCCGCCCGGAGGGCTTCGCCGCCCGCCAGGTGAAGCTGTGGACGCGGCAGTGGGGCCACGTGAAGACGCGCGAGCTGCCCGACGTGGAGCGCCTCGCCGATTTGCTGGCGGCGCGTACGCCCGAGCAGGCGCGGTCGACGATCGTGCACGGCGACTTCCGCATCGACAACACCATCGTCGCCCCGAACGATCCCGGCCGCATCGCCGCCGTCGTCGACTGGGAGATGGCCGCCCTCGGCGATCCGCTCACCGACGTCGCGTTGATGTGCGTCTACCGGGAGCCGGTCTTCTCGCAGGTCCTCGGCTTCGAGGCCGCCTGGACCAGCGACCGCTATCCCGACTCGGCCGCCATGGCGCAGCGCTACGCCCAGATCGCCGGCGCCGACCTCGGCGACTGGGGCTTCTACGTGGGGCTGGCCAATCTCAAGCTCGGTGTGATCGCCGAAGGCATCACCCACCGCGCGCTGCAGGGAGGCTCATCGGGCGCGGCGGGCGCCGAGCGGGCCGCCGAGGCCACCGCGCACTTCATCGACACCGGACTGAAAGCACTGCAATGACGACTCGTAAAGCCGCCCTCATCACCGGAGGGTCCCGCGGTATCGGTGCCGCCATCGCCGAACGTCTGGCCGCTCACGGCTGGGACCTCACCATCTCCGCACGCGGCCTGGATGCGCTCAACGAGCGCGCCGAGGCGCTGCGAGTGCACGGCGGACGAGTGGAGGTGGAGGTGGCGGACATGACCGACGACGCCGCCCTCGCCGACCTGACCGCGGCTCACACCGCCGCCTACGGCCGCTGCGATGCGCTGGTCATCAACGCCGGCATGGGCGTGATGGGTGCGGTGGAGGACTTCCCGGTGCGCCGGTTGGACCGCCTCTACCAGGTGAATCTGCGCGCCCCCTTCCTGCTGCTGCAGGGCATGCTGCCGACGCTGCGGGCCACCGCAGGCACCGACGGTGCGGCCAAGGTGATCGCCATTTCGTCGATCACCGGCGTCTACCCCGAACCGAATCTGACCGCCTACGGCTCCACCAAGGCCGCGCTGATCTCGATGTGCGAGACCTTCAACCTCGAGGAATCGGTGCGCGGTGTCTCGGCCACGGCCATCTGCCCGGGCTACGTGGACACCGACATGTCCGAGTGGACCAAGGGCGAAGGTGCGATTCCGGCCGAGGAGATGATCACCGGCGCCGACGTCGCGACCGTCGCGCATGCGGTGACGCAGCTCGGGCGGTACGCGGTGCTGCCGCAGGCCGTGCTCAGTCGTCCCGGCACCAACCTGCACAGGGCCTGAGCCGTGGGTGTCATTTACCTGGTGCGCCACGGACAGGCGCCGATGCACGCGTATTCCACCGATCCGGTTCCGGCGGATGCGCCCGGGCTCACCGACCTGGGCGTCGAGCAGGCGCGGCGCACCGGACTGGAATTGGCCCGGCAGGTGCCTGCCTTCACCGCCGCGGTGAGCGGCGGACTGGCCCGCCAGGTCGCCACCTGTGCGGGGGTGCTCGCCGCCTTCGGCGAGGTGCACGACGGTCCGCTGCCCGAACACGTCGTCGACCCGGGCTGGGACGAGTACCTGATCCCGGCGCTGCCGGGCGGGCCGACGCCGGACATGTACCGGTCGCCTGCGGCGTACCAGCAGGTGCTCGACGCGGCCCTGCTGCGGTGGACCGCCGGTGCGGCCGACTCCGACGAGACCTACGCGGAGTATCAGGAACGCACCAGCGCCGCCGTCGACCGGGCGGTGGAGTTGGCCGGTTCCGGTCAGACCGTGCTCGCGGTCTCGTCCGCGGGCACCATCACCGCGTTGATCGCTCGGTTGTGGGGCGTGCCGGCGCAGGCGTGGCCGACGCTGGCGCGAGCCATGGTCAATGCGTCGTACACCAAACTGCTGGTCGGTCGCCGCGGCATCACCGTCGTCTCGATGAACGAACACGCCCACCTGTCCGCCGCCGACGTCGGGCTGGCCACTTTCCGCTGACCGAACGCCCGCGGCGGTCCTACCATCGAGGGATGAGCGAGACACCGGAACTGAGCCCCGTCGACTGGGTGCGCGAGCAGACGCAGAAGATCCTGGAGACCGGCTCCACCGATTCGGTCGGCATCGACGGCCGGGACGTGGTGCTGTTCACCACGACCGGTGCCAAGTCGGGCAAGAAGCGGTACGTGCCGCTGATGCGTGTCGAGTCCGACGGCAAGTACGCGATGGTGGCCTCCAAGGGCGGTGCTCCCGACCACCCGGCCTGGTACTTCAACGTCAAGGCGCATCCGGAAGTGGTTGTGCAAGACGGGGATTCGTCGCGCGTGATGACGGCGCGCGAGGTCTCCGGCGAGGAGCGCGCACGCTGGTGGACGCTGGCCGTCGCCGCCTTTCCGCCCTACGCGGAATACCAGCAGAACACCGAGCGGCAGATTCCGGTCTTCGTGCTCGAATGACTTGACATTCGTCACTCGGTATTGCCCAGCCCGTCCCGACTTGCTACGTTGGCGGGCATGACGAGCAAGCCCCACGCCATCCCGGAGGTCACCTACGTGACCACCGCTCTGGGATGCCGTCTGCCGCTTGCCCGTGTCCTTTGTTGTTGCCGAATGCGCTGATCCAGCTTCCATCCCGCTTCCCGCGGGGCATTCATCCACGCTGCGCCCTCGCCGAACGATGCTCGGCCGCGCACACGGCACCAAGGACACCGAACTTTCATGACCTCCACCCTCGACCGTCGGGTCGCCACTTCCATTCGTTCCAGCCAGGGATCGGTTCATGCTCAGCACCTTCGACGACGCGCGGCGCGAGTGACCGCCCCGTATGCGGAAGTGGCCAGCCTCCAGCTGTCCACCAAGGCCGCGGCCCTCGTGCTCCGCACCGCTCGCGTCTCCGGCCCGGTCTTCCGCGACGACACCGCTGCGGCCACCGGCCTGTCCATCTCGACGGTGAACCGTCAGGTGAGCGCCCTGCTCAAGGCCGGACTGATCCGGGAGCGCGCCGACCTGACCCCGCCCGGGGCCGTCGGCCGCCCGCGGGTGCCGTTCGAGATCAACACCGGTGACTTCCTCACGGTCGGCATTCACATCGGCTACCGCACCACCGCGATCACCACGCACGACCTGCAGCACCGGGTGGTGGGCGCGGTGAACATCGCGACCCCGCAGGCCGCGACGCCGGACGAGGTGGTCACCGCGATCGGCCACAGTGCGCGGCGATTCGCCGACCGCTGGGTGGGCAAGCGACTCCTGTGGGGCGGCGTGGCCATCGGCGGCAAGGTCGACGAGAAGGGCGTCGTCGATCACCCGCGCCTGGGTTGGTCGGGGGTGCGGGTGGGCGAACTGGTCGCCGAGTCGCTGGGTCTGCCGGTGTCGGTGGCCTCGCACGTGGCGGCCATGGCCGCCGCCGAACTGGTGGTCAACCCGGCCGAGACCAGCCAGAACTTCCTGTACTTCTACGCCCGCGAGATGGCCGGCATCGCGTTCAGCGTCGACGGCACCGTGCACACCCCGGCGGCCGGCCCGCCCACCATCGGGCATTTCCCGACCGGCGAAACCCGCCTCCTGGACCCGGAGAAGACCGGGCGCCTCGAGGATGCGGTGAGCGACTCGGGCGTGCTGCGCGCGGCCGCGGCGGCGGGTCTGAAGATCGAAACACTCGAACAGCTGCGCAACGCCGCGCGCACCGGCGACGACGTGGCGCACGGCATCCTCTCCGAACGCGCCGAGGTGCTCGGCCGGACCGTCGCCCTGATGTCGGACATCTTCAATCCCGATCATGTGATCCTCGGTGGTCAGGCCTTCACCGACTACCCGGAGGCACTGCCGGTGGTGTCCAAGTCGCTGCGCGCCACCTCGGTGATCACCAACCGGGACGTCCGTGTCGCACGGTCGGCGATCACCGTGCAGCAGAAGGCGGCCGGTGCCGCCTCGCTGGATGCGATCTACGCCGACCCGATCGAAGCACTGACCCGCACCGCCTGACCGCATGTCGCCGCAGCGGTGTGCTGAAAAGTGCTGAATATCGGGGGTCCTGACGTCGATATGCCGGTGGACCCCCGAACTTTCAGCACTTTTCAGCGGCCGCGCGCCGGGGGTGGCGGGAGTCAGTCCGCGGTGCGGCGGTTGAAGGCGCGCAGGGCCAGCGGAGCGAAGATCGCGGTGAGCCCGGCCGACCACAGCAGGGTCGCGATCACCGGGTACTGCAGCGGCAGCGCGGCGTCGGGTCCGGCGTGCGGGCCGTTGCCCCAGAGCTGCCGCATGGCCTGCACCAGCGACGACATCGGGTTCCACTCGGCGATGGTGCGCAGCCACGGTGCCATCGGCGCGGTCGGTACGAAGGCGTTGGACAAGAAGGTCAGCGGGAACATCGTGGTGAACATGAAACCGTTCACCGCTTCCACGGACCGCAGCCAGGAACCGATGAGGACGCCGAACCAGATCATCGCGAACCCGAAGACCAGCACCATGACGAAGCCCAGTGTGGCCTCCCCGACGCCCGTGTGGATGCGCCAGCCGATGGCCAGACCGGTCAGCGCCATCACGACGATGCCGATGGACGAGTGCAACAGGCTCGCGATGGAACGTCCGAGCAGGTAGGCGACGCGATTGATCGGCAACGAGCGGAAGCGGTCGACGATGCCCTTCTCCAGGTCGGCGGTGATGCCGGTGGCGACGATGAAACCGGTGAACGCGATGGTCTGCCCCATGATGCCCGGCAGCAGGTAGGAGGTGTAGCTGCCGCCGTCGGGCATCGGCATCGCGGGCCCGAAGACGAACGCGAACAACACCACGAACATGATCGGCTGCACGGTGACGTCGGAGAGCATCTCCGGCATGCGTTTGGTGTGGATCAGGCTGCGGTGCACCATGATCGAGACCTGACGCCACAGGCTCGAGGTGGTCGTGGCGGGGCTCGACACGGCGATGCCGGGACTCGAGGCGGTCATGGCTGGGTCTCCTCGGTGTCATCGGTGGGGGTGGTTCGCCGGCCGGTCAGCGAGAGGAAGACGTCGTCGAGGCTCGGCCGGGACAGGCTCAGGTCGTCCACCTCGAAGCCGCCGGACTCCAGGAGCTGCGCCACCCGGGTCAGGTCGGCGAGGCCGCCGGCCGGAAGAGTGAGACTGCGGGCGCTCTCGTCGACGAAGATCTCGGTGGCGGTCACCGCGAGTGCTTCGCGCGCCGGACCGATCTGGTGGGCATGGGTCAGGGTGGCCACAACACTGGCGGAGCCGGCTTGGTCCTTGAGCTGTAGCGGGGTGCCCTCGGCGATGATCCGGCCCTTGTCGATCACCACGATCTTGTCGGCGAGCTGGTCGGCCTCCTCCAGGTACTGCGTGGTCAGGACCAGGGTGGTGCCGCGCGCCACCAGGTCGCGCAGCACGTCCCACAGCTCGTTCCGGCTGTGCGGGTCCAAGCCGGTGGTGGGCTCGTCGAGGAAGAGCACCGGCGGCGAGGTCAGCAGGCTGACCGCCAGGTCGAGACGTCGGCGCATGCCACCGGAGTAGTCGCGCACCACCTTGTCCCCGGCCTCGGTGAGGGAGAACTGGGCGAGCAGTTCGTCCGACCGGGTGCGGAGAGCGCGTCGGGAGATGCCGTACAGGCCACCGATCATGGCCAGGTTCTCCCGGCCGGTCAGCAACTCGTCGACGGTGGCGGCCTGGCCGGTCAAGCCCATGCTGCGACGCACCATGTCCGGCTGCTCGCGCACGTCGAAACCGTTGACGCGTGCCGTGCCCGAGGTGGGGACGGACAGGGTGGTCATCATGCGGACGACTGTGGTCTTACCTGCACCGTTGGGGCCCAACACGCCGAGGACCGAGCCGGTGGGGACCGTGAAACTGACGCCGTCGACGGCGGTGAAATCGCCGAAACGCTTCACCAGATCTACGGCCTCGACGGCGATCGTGGATGTCATCTGTTCGAGGGTAATCCGCCGAACCCGGTCCGCGCCTTCCTTTTTATTGCTGCTTGTCGTCGTGCTCCGCACTGCGGCGATCGCGGGCAAGCGAGGTGGCGCGCAGGCGGCGGTATCCGCGGACCGACAGCGAGCCGACTTGGCGCAGGTACCAGGCCGGATCGTCGGCCAGGGCGGCGGCGAGGTGGTCGTCGATCAGGGTCTTACCCTCGTGGGCGCTGCTGGCCAGGCGCGCGGCGATGTTCACCGGCTCGCCGAAGATGTCGCCGAGGCGGGTCAGGGCGGGGCCCGCGGCCAGGCCCACCCGCAACTGCGGCAGGTCGTTGTCGTCGACGCTGAGGTCGTGCAGTTCGACGGCGATCCGTGCGGCGGACTCCGGCCTGGGGGCGGTGAACATCACCGCGTCGCCGAGGGCCTTGATGATCTGGCCGCCGTGCCGGTTGATCACCTCGTGGGCGCCGGACTCGAAGGTGTTGAGCAGGGCCTCGAGCTCGTGGAGGCCGAGTCGGCGCGACAGGGAGGTGTAGCCCACGATGTCGGCGAAGCCGATGATCACCTCGACACCCTCGGCCTCGGGGGAGGCTGCGGCCTCGTCCTCGTAGTGCGACAGGTAGTTGTCCAGGTGGCGACGCCACACCAGACGCTGGACGTGGGCGACCGCGGCGGTGAGTTCCTCGGTGGTCAGGCCGACGCGGGGGTTGTCGGCCAGGATGCGAATCTGGCCGGCCTGCCATTCGGCCAACCGTGCGGTGGACTGTCCGATGACGCGAGCGGCGGCGAGCTGCGCGGCCGGGTCCATCTCGCCGTCGGCGCCCACGAACACCGAGAGCGCGTCGAGGTCGTCCTCGGTGAAGCTCGCGGCGCCGTCCGGTGATTGAGTGAAACCGAATGCGGCCCACAGCTTCTCGGCGAACGACGGATCGAGGCGGAGCTTCTCGATCATCTCGTCGCGGCTGTACTTCATGCCAGCAAGCCTTTCATGAGGTAGGCCATGCGTGCGGCGAACTCCGGGCGCGGGGTACTGCGGGGCATGCGGACGGCATCGAGGACCACCGCCAGGGCGGCGTGCACGGTCAGCGTGGCGGTGCTGCGACTCTGCTCGGGATGGGCGGCCGACCACAGGTCGATCCACCGCGCCACGTAGCCGCGCTCCATCGTGAGCAGTTCGGCGGCATCCGGCGTGCCGGCGAGGATGTATCCGCTGCTCAGTGCCACCCGCAGGTCCGGCGAGGCGGTGATGTTCTGCACGTAGGAGTCCACCAGCAGGGCCAGCAGCTCGGCCGGGTCGGAGGTGAGGAAGCCGGCCGCCATCGCTCCGGCCTCCAGCCGCATGGCGCTGCGCCGGCCGATGGCCATCAGGATGGCCTCCTTGGCGGGGAAGTGTTTGTAGACGCTGGGGCCGGTAATGCCCACGGCGGCGCCGATATCGTCCATCCCGGCACCGGGGTAGCCCCGCTCGGCGAAGAGCTGGGCGGCGGCGTCGAGGATCTCGTCGCGCCGCCCGCCCTCTCCCGGCAGTCCCGCCGGCCGCTCGGGGAGCGGCGGGGCGAGGGTGGGCTGAAGGTCGAGAAGCCGCCAGATCAGTTGGCGCACAGTCGATTCCACCAGCACGGCGTTGTTCTTCTGGGCGCGCCCGATGCGGCTGCCGGCCACCGACAGCACCGCGCCGGCCAGGTACATCGATTCGCGCTCGGACAGCGCCGGGCGGCTCTCGGCGATCGCGGCGGCCCAGCGGCGCAGGACGCTGCGCGTGCGGCGCACCACCTCGCGGTTCTGTTCGTCGGACAGATGCTGACCGGACCATCGCCACAGCGTGTGGGCGCCGGGGTCGGCCATGCTCAACGTGGTCGCGGCGGTGACCACCGCGTTGGCCGGGTCCGGCGCCGGGCGGACGGCTTCGGCGGCCAGCGCGGCGTCGGTGTAAGCCTCGAAGGAATCGACGCCGCCCTGGGTCGCGGCGAACAGAAGTTCCTGCTTGTCGAGGAAATGCCGATAGACGGTCGGTGTGCTGACACCGGCGCGGGCGGCCACATCCGACACCGAGACGTGCGGATAGCCGCGCTCGGTGAACAGCACCGTGGCGGCCGCGCAGAGCTGCGCGCGGCGGTCTACGCCGCGGGTGCGTCGGGGTGCTTTCGAGGTCGACATGGTGAACCGACCATAGCTCAGTTCGTTCGAAATTAATATGGATGTACCTGTGGCTATAGCCAAAAACGTTATTGCGGGTTAGCCTGTCGGTAACCATCTAGGTTCGTGTGAAAGGAACTCTTGTGCCTGACCAAGCATTCATCTACGACGCGGTGCGTACGCCTCGTGGCAAGCAGCGCGGCGGAGCGCTGCACAGCGTCAAGCCGATCGACCTCATCTCGGGTCTGATCGATTCCCTGCTGGAGCGTCACCCCGACCTGGATCCGAAGGCCGTTGACGACGTCGTGCTCGGCGTGGTTTCGCCGGTCGGCGAGCAGGGCGCCGTGATCTCGCGTACCGCCGCACTGAACTCCGGCCTGGGCGAGAGCGTCCCCGGCACCCAGATCAACCGCTTCTGCGCCTCCGGTCTGGAAGCCTGCAACCTGGCCGCGGCCAAGGTCGCCTCGGGCTTCGACGACCTGGTGCTGGCCGGCGGCGTCGAGTCGATGTCGCGCGTGCCGATGGGCAGCGACGGCGGCGCCCTGTTCATGGACCCCGCCACCGCCTTCGACAACTACATCGCCCCGCAGGGCATCGGTGCCGACCTGATCGCCACCATCGAGGGCTTCTCGCGTGAGGACATCGACAACTTCGCCGCCGAGTCGCAGCGTCGTGCCGCCATCGCCTGGGAGGAAGGTCGCTTCGAGAAGTCGATCGTCCCGGTCAAGGACATCAACGGCGTGACCCTGCTGGACAAGGACGAGCACATGCGTCCGGGCAGCACCGCCGAGAGCCTGGGAAAGCTCAAGCCCGCCTTCCAGGCGCTGGCCGACATGGTCGGTTTCGACGATGTCGTCATGCAGAAGTACCCGAACGTGGAGAAGGTCAACCACGTCCACACCGGCGGCAACAGCTCCGGCATCGTCGACGGCGCCGCCCTGGTGCTCATCGGCTCGGAAGAAGCCGGCAAGCGCAACGGTCTCACCCCGCGCGGCCGCATCGTGGCCTACGCCGAGGTCGGCTCGGAGCCGTCGATCATGCTCACCGGTCCCACCCCGGCCACCGAGAAGGTGCTGGCGAAGGCCGGCCTGACCGTCGACGACATCGACGTCTTCGAGCTCAACGAGGCCTTCGCCTCGGTCGTCATGAAGTGGGAGAAGGATCTCGGTATCCCCCACGAGAAGGTCAACGTCAACGGCGGCGCGATCGCCTTGGGCCACCCGCTGGGTGCCACCGGCGCGATGATCCTGGGCACCTGCCTGGACGAGCTGGAGCGCACCGGCGGCCGCTACGGCCTGGTGACCCTGTGCATCGGCGGCGGCATGGGTGTCGCGACCATCATCGAGCGTGTCTGAGCGACCTGAGAACGAAGGAAACGACTGAACTCATGACTGACAACATGATCAAGTGGGAGAAGGACGCCGACGGCGTCGTCATCCTGACCATGGACGACCCGAATCAGGGCGCCAACACCATGAACGACCTCTACCAGTCGTCGATGGCTGCGACCGTCGAGCGCCTGGAGGCGGAGAAGGACGACATCGCCGGTGTGGTCCTGACCTCGGCGAAGAAGACCTTCTTCGCGGGCGGCGACCTCAAGGACATGACCGCCGAGCGCACCCAGACCAAGGAGGAGATCGCCACCGCGATCACCGAGCGCACCAACGGCATGAAGGCCGTGCTGCGTCGCCTGGAGACCCTGGGCAAGCCCGTCGTGGCCGCCATCAACGGTGCCGCCCTCGGCGGTGGCCTCGAGATCGCGCTGCACTGCCATTACCGCGTCGCGGCCGACGTCAAGGGCAACCAGCTCGGCCTGCCCGAGGTGACCCTCGGTCTGCTCCCCGGCGGCGGCGGCGTGGTCCGCACCGTTCGCCTGCTCGGCATGCAGGCCGCGCTGCTGAACGTGCTGCTGCAGGGCCCGCGCATGAACCCGACCAAGGCCAAGGAAGTGGGCCTGGTCAACGAGGTCGTCGGCAGCATCGACGAGCTGATCCCGGCCGCTAAGGCATGGATCGCGGCCAACCCCGAGGCGCAGCAGCCGTTCGACGTCAAGGGCTACAAGATCCCCGGCGGCGCACCGAGCAACCCGGCCGTGGCCGCCAACCTGCCGGCCTTCCCGGCGATGCTGCGCAAGCAGATCAAGGGCGCCAACATGCCGGCCCCGCGCGCCATCATGGCCGCTGCCATCGAGGGCGCGTACGTCGACGTCGACACCGCCGACCTCGTCGAGACCCGCTACTTCGTGTCGCTGGTGACCGGTCAGGTCGCGCAGAACATGATCAAGGCGTTCTTCTTCGATCTGCAGCACATCAACGGCGGCGGCTCGCGGCCCGACGGCTACGACAAGTACACCGCCAAGAAGGTCGGCGTGATCGGCGCCGGCATGATGGGCGCGGCCATCGCGTACGTCTCGGCCAAGGCCGGCATCGAGGTGGTCCTCAAGGACATCGACCTCGAGGCAGCCAAGCGCGGCAAGGGCTACGCGGAGAAGCTCGAGGAGAAGGCCCTCAAGCGCGGCAAGACCACGCAGGAGAAGAGCGACGCACTGCTGGCTCGGATTCACCCGACCGTCGACGCCGCCGACTTCAAGGGCGTCGACCTCGTGATCGAGGCTGCCTTCGAGTCGGTCGAGGTCAAGAACAAGGTGTTCCAGGAGATCGAGGACATCGTCGAGCCGGACGCCGTGCTCGGCTCCAACACCTCGACCCTGCCGATCACCATCCTCGCCGAGGGCGTCAAGCGCTCCGAGGACTTCATCGGTATCCACTTCTTCAGCCCCGTCGACAAGATGCCGCTGGTGGAGATCATCAAGGGTGCGAAGACCTCCGACGCCGTGCTGGCCAAGGTGATCGACTACACCCTGCAGATCCGCAAGACCCCGATCGTGGTCAACGACAGCCGCGGCTTCTTCACCAGCCGTGTGATCGGTACCTTCGTTAACGAGGCCATCGCGGCCGTCGGCGAGGGCGTCGAGCCGGCGTTCATCGAGCAGGCAGGCAGCCAGGCCGGTTACCCGGCCCCGCCGCTGCAGCTGATGGACGAGCTGACCCTGACCCTGCCGCAGAAGATCCGCAAGGAGACCCAGGCGGCCGCCGAGGCAGCGGGCGAGAAGCCGGCCGAGCACGGTTCGTTCGCCGTGGTCGACTGGATGGTCGACAACGGCCGCACCGGCCGCAAGGACGGCAAGGGCTTCTACGACTACGACGAGTCGGGCAAGCGCACCCTGCTGTGGCCGGGCCAGCGTGAGCACTTCAACTCGGGCAGCAAGGTGATCCCGCTCGAGGACATGAAGGAGCGCATGCTCTTCGCCGAGGCGCTGGAGACCGTGAAGTGCTTCGACGAGGGTGTGCTCACCTCCGTCGAGGACGCCAACATCGGCTCGATCTTCGGTATCGGCTTCCCGGCCTGGACCGGCGGCGTGGTGCAGTACATCAACGGTTACGAGGGCGGCGTGCCCGGCTTCGTGGCCCGCGCCAAGGAGCTTGCTGCCGCGTACGGCGACAACTTCCTGCCCCCGGCCTCGCTGGTGGAGAAGGCTGAGCAGGGCGTGAAGACGCTGACCAACGAGAACCTGGTCAAGTAACTCTTCCTCCCGCACAACGACCGCGCCCCGGTGAGCCAGCAGGCTCACCGGGGCGCGGTCGTTGTGGTTTCTCGCCTCGCTCAGGACGGGGTGGGCGCCAGTTCGGTGCCGCGGCGGGTCAGGGTGCCGTCGATGAACGTGAAGCCGCCGTCGGGGCCGTCGCAGTCGATGCCGTCGGTCACCGCGGTGCACGACAGGCCGTCGATCGTGATCCGGCTGTTCACCGGCAGGGTCTGAGCGCCGGGCGGTCCGCCCTCCGTGATCGTGGCTCGGGTGCCCGCCGCGGTGAGGTGGATCGAGTTGGGCGGGCCGGTGAAGACGTCGTTGCGGACATCGGGGGTGCCGGGCGGGAAGGTCACACTGCACCAGATACCTGCCGGTGAGGCCGCGCATTCTTTGCCGGTCCCGTACTTCCAGCGGTAGTAGCCGGCGGCTCCCGGGGTGGCGAAGTCGGCCGGGGCCACCTCGGTGATCGTCGACGACGGCGTGCTGCCCGTGGGGGCCGCAGCTCCGCCGCAGCCCTGGATGTACGAGATCTCGGCCGGGAACGATCCGTCGGTGACCACCCTGTCCCCGTCCCAGGTGTAGCGCAGCGTGGCGGTGCCGCTGGCACCGGCATTGGACTCGCCTTCGCGGGCGAAGCGGTAGGTGGCCACGACCGTGTTGTCCCCGTCGTGTTGGACGTTCCGCAGGGGCAGGAGACACTTGGACGCCAGGCCGACGAACTCCCCGTTGTGGAACAGCAGGATGGCCTCGGGCGACGAAACGGTCGCCATCTGGACGGTCGTCGTGGAGTAGTCCAAGGTGCGGCACGGCTCGGGAACCGGGCTGCCGTTGGGCTGCCAGGTCATCCCCGACGGTGCTGGGGTCTCGGCGATCGCCGAGCGGACCGCCGCGGTCATGTCCCGGTCACGATCGCATTCGGCGGTGGTGGTGATCGTCGTGGTGGACGCTGTCGCGGCGCGATCACCGTCGGTCGCGGTACTGCCGCAGCCGGCCAGTACGGCCGCCGTCAGTCCTGCGCCCACCGCCAGCGCGGCGCGTTTTCGTGAATCCATGGTGACTGGCATGTCGGTTCCCCCTCGTATTGCCTCTGCGTGTCGACAGTAGGGCAGGGTGCGGACAGGCGAGTCAGCCGCGCCGGACGGCGAGCAGCGCGGCGTGGGCTCGGTCGGGTCGGTCCCAGCGGGATTCGGTGTGGTCCACCCGAAAGCCGGCCGTCTCGACCTCCTCGGTGAGCAGATCGACCGGCCATCGGTAGGCCGTGGCGACGGCGTGCGCGAACGCGTCCGACCGATCGCCGGTGAAGAATCCCAGAGCCAGGCCGCCGCCCGGCCGCAGCACCCGCGCGAACTCGGCGAGTGCGAGGGCGAAGGCCTTGGGTGGCATGTGAATGAGCGAGTACCACGCCAGCACCCCGCCGAGGGCGCCGTCGGCAGACGGCAACCGTTCGGCGCGGCCGAGATGGAAACGGCAGTCCGGGTAGTCGCGGCGGGCGCGCTCGAGGAACTCCGGAACCGGGTCGAGCCCTTCGGCCTCGGCCCCGATGCCGACCAGAAAGTCGGTCCACTGACCGGGGCCGCAGCCGACGTCGAGGATCGACCCGTCGACGCCGCGCGCCCAGGAGCTCACGAGCGCCCGGTCGGCGGGATCGGTGTGTTCGATCCGCCCGACCGCCGCGATGTACTCGTCCACCCGTGTCGAGTACGAATTCGTCGGGTGCGGCATGCCTCCAGTGTGTCTGAAAAAACTGGTCTAGAACTATTGTTCTCATAAAATAGGAGGTGTAACATACAGGAAGAGGAAGGGATGGATAGTCCCGAACTCGCGGAACAGACCTCTCGGAACATGAGTGGCCGGGTGACCGATCGTCACGCGGCTCGACCGGTTCCCTCGCTATTGGCTTCTCACGACCTGAGGAGTGCGTCATGGACGCAGCAACTCTCATCGCCTTCGCCGATCTGATGAGCGATGGCCTCACGATCCCAGTCGGTACCGACATCGATACGCCGGCGAATCTCGGACAGTTCCTGGCTCGGGCGCGGGCGGTGGACGACGACCGGGAACTTCTGGCGTTAGCCGCGGCGGTTCTGCGGTTGCGCAATGTCACCGACTATTCGGTGGCCGCGACGTGCGCCGCGATCGAACGCGTGGGGCTGCCGACCCGGAAGCATGTGCGGTCCGCCGCGGCGATCCTCGCCGAGCTCGGGGCGGCGCCGGCGGTGGCCTATCGTGCCGGCCGGCTCGGGCAGGCGATGTCCGACGAGAACCTCGTGCCGGTGATCCGCGGATTGCGCGATGGTGCGGTGTCGGCGGAGCACGGCGATGCCGTGGCGAGCGGCCTCGGGCACGTGGCGGGTCGCGTGGAGCTGTCCGACGACGATCGCCGGAAGATCGTGCATTCGTTGCTGGTGCAGACCTCGCCGGCGCGGGTGAGGGAGAAGGCCCGGGCGTGGGCGATCAAGCTGGCCCCGGAGGTTCCGGCGGACGGGGAGGTTTCGGTCGCCGAGCGTGACGACTTGAACGAGATGACGCTGAATCGCACCGATGACGGCCGGGTGGCGGTGACGATCGACTTCGACATCGTGGCAGCTGAGGAACTGAGCGCGGCGTTGGATCCGTTGACCCGGCCGGTGCCCGAGCCGGACGGCTCGCAGGATCGGCGGTCGGCCAAGCGGCGCCGAGCGGATGCGATGGCGCAGGTGATTCGCACGTATCTGTCGCATTCCGACCGTCCCGAGTCGGGAGGAGTGCTGCCGCACGTGACCCTGTCGGTGCCGGCGGCGGTGGTGATGAACGGGCAGGTACTCGATTCAGGCGCGGGACTTGGTGCGCGGCAGACGATTTCGATCCCGATGTCTGAGGACGACACCGCCGAGGACGACACCGCCGTGCCATGGCTCGGGTTCGGCGGACCCATCTCGGCGCGGACCGCGGAACTGATCATGTGCGAGGCGTCGGTGGCGTTGGCGTTGCTCGACGACAACGGTGTGCCGCTGAATGTCGGTCGAGAGAAGCGACTGTTCACCCCGGGCATCCGCAAAGCCCTGGTGCTGCGCGACCGTGGTTGCGCCTTTCCCGGTTGCGGTGTTCCGCCGTCGTGGTGCGACGGGCACCACGTGGAGCATTGGGAGCACGGCGGAGTGACGAGCTTGGACAACGGTGTCCTGCTCTGCCGCCGGCACCACACCGTGATTCATCACGGTGGGTGGGAAGTGTTCATCGGCCACGATCGGCAGCCGTGGTTCATTCCGCCGGCCGATCCCGACCATCCGAAACGTCGTCGCGAACCGATCCGATCGAATGCGCGCCGAACCTTGACCTTGTCGGCCAGCGCCGCGTGAGGCGCGTGAAATCAGTGCCGGGAGCGGTTCCCGACGCGATGTGTTGTTTGAAAATTTCATAGTGTGGCCGTGGACGTCGGGTCCGTCACGCCTCCAGTGTGTCCGCCCCGGCCGCGTGCGGCTCTCAGCGGGCGGGGGAGGTGTGGTCGAGCCAGCGGAGAAGGGCGTACAGGAAGCGGGTGGAGCCAGGCATGAAGTTGTTGCCATGGTGGAAGGTCGGGTCCAGAGTGGTCGCGATGATCCGGCCGGGCGTGCTCGCCGTGTCCTCGTACAACAGCAGGCCGGCATCGTGCAGTCGTCCGTCCTGGTCCGGCTCTTCGGAGACCACCAGCGGGACCACGTCGGCGTCGGTGTGCAGCAGGCCGTGGTGGTGCCAGATCACCGCCTTGCTCGACAGGTACTCCCACGCGTCGTGTTCGGGGGTGCGCGTCCGGATCAGCGGGTCTTCGCCCTCCATCCACCACCAGAAGTTCGTCGGCCGGGGTGTCCAGGAGACGCCTGGCAGCCACGTGTGGGCGGCGTTCTCGCCGAGCACTACCAGCGTGCCGCCCCGCTCAGCGACCGCCAGGAACTCGGGGGCGTTGCGGCGCACCAAGTCCGGGTGCAGTCGGTCGGCGATGATCACGGCGTCGTATTCGGCCAGATCGCCAGCGGCGAGGTCGCCCAGGTAGACGAACTCGGTCTGGTGGGTGATCACGGCCGGATCGGCCAGGGTCTGGAGGTGAAAGTGCGAGCCGCCGTGTACCAGGGCGAGTCGACGACGGGATCGGGCGGCCCGATCGGTGCGCCGGAACGGCTCGGCGGGCGGAAGGTCGGTGGTGCTCGGGTCGAGGGTGGTCATGCGGGGGTCTCCTGTCCGGACAGCCACTGCAGCAATTGGGGGAAGATTCGAGCCGACGTGTTCGGGTCATGGCGATAGACGGCGAGATCAAGCCCGCCGTGTACCAGGACTTCGCCGGCACCGAGTCGATAGACGTAGTCCACCGGCAGGCCGAGCCTGCCGATGCGGTTGATCACCGTGGCTCCGTCGGGCAGCCGCTCGCTGTATCCGCGCGCGTAGAAACCGGAGACTCCGCGCCGGAAGGTGAGGTCGGCGGTGTCGACGCCGGCCCACACCGGATGCGCGGTGTCGGCGGTGATGGCCAGATCCTTGGGGCCGGAATATTGCAGCCGGCGCCAGCGGCCCAACCCGGGCAGGAAGTCGGTCAGGGCATGACCCATCACGGCGATCCGGCCACCGCCGGTGACGAAGTCCGTGAGCAGATCCCGGCGTCGTTCCAGGAAGATCTGGTCGCACGCGCTGTTGACGATCAGCCCGCGCACCGCGTTCGTGTCGAGCTCCGGCAGGTCGTAGAGATCGAGTTCGAGGTGCTCGGTCGTCGGGCCGGGCATTCCCAAGGCGGTGCCCATCGTCAGATGTGCGACGGGAGAGACCCTGTCGAGGGTGGTCATCGGTCAAACCTCCTGGAGGCGGGCCGACGGTGAGTCGGCGGTGTCGTAACGGGTGAACAAGACGGTGCGCGCGCGGCCGCGGTCGTCGACCTCGGCGCGGACGACCTCGATGCCGTACAGCTCGCTCAGGACGGCGTCGGTAATGAGTTCGGCCACCGGGCCCTGACGGATCCGCTCGGGTGCGGTGAGCACGATCGCCGCGCCGCCGAGATGCAGGACGTGCTCGGGGTGGTGCGTGGTGAGGAGCACGCCCATGCCGTCGGCGGCCAGGTCGCGGAGCAGTTCGAGGACTCGCGCCTGATTGCGCAGATCCAGCGCCGAGACCGGCTCGTCGAGGATGAGGTACTCGCACTCCCCGACCAGTGCGCGCGCGATCAGCACCAGCTGGCGTTGACCGCCGGACAACTCGGCGAAGCTTCGGTCGGCCAGATCGTCGATGCCGACCCTCTCGAGCACCGCTCGGGTGTGCGCGCGGTCGAGCCGACTGGGTGCGGCGAACGCCGACACCTTTCTGGCCCGGCCCATCAGCACCATGTCGAAGACGCTGTAGGCGAAGGTCGACGCCGCGGCCTGCGGGACATATCCGATCTCGGCGTGCCGCACGACGGTGCCTTCGGCGAGCGTGTTGAGGCCGGACAGGCAGCGCAGCAGCGTCGTCTTGCCCTGCCCGTTCGGGCCGAGAATGGAGGTGATGCCGCCGTCGAGCGCCAGATTCGCGTGGCGGAAGATCCAGTCGCGGTGGGGATACCGGAAACCGGCGTCGATCAGTTCAAGCATCGAGGAAGGCCTGTCGTCGAGAACGGTGGAGCAGCACGACGAACACCGGCGCTCCGATGATGGCAGTGAGGATGCCGATGGGGATCTCCCCGGGGCTCACCGTGCGCGAGAGCGTGTCGATCAGCGTGAGGTAGGCGGCGCCGAGGACGAACGTGGTGGGCATGGAGATGCGGTGGTCCGGTCCCACCCAGAGTCGTGCGAGATGAGGAATCACCAGGCCCACCCACCCGATCACCCCGGCCACGGCGACCGCGCCCGCCGTCATCAGGGCGACCATCGTCAGCAGCAGGGTGCGCAGTCGGCCGGGATTGATGCCCAGCATCGCGGCGTCGTCGTCGCCCATCGACAGGACGTTCACCCGCCACCGCAAGCCCAGGATCAGGGCGCTACCGAGCAGGATCGGCACCGCCGCGATCAGCACCTTGCCCATGTCCGCGGTGGCCAGCGAACCCATCAGCCAGAAGACGATCGACGGCAGGGTGGTGTACGGATCGGCGACGTAGGTGGCGAAGGACACCAGTGCCGAAAAGAACGCGCTGGTCACGACCCCGCCGAGGACGATCATGAGGATCGACGAGCCGGACCGGGTGCGGCCGATCAGGAGCACCATGCCCAGCGCGGCCAGGCCGAACAGGAAGGCCCCTCCCACCACGAAGGCCGACCCCGCGCCCACCATCATCGCCAGGACCCCGCCGAAGGAGGCGCCCGACGAGACTCCGAGGACCTGCGGGCTCACCAGCGGGTTGCGGAAGGCGGCCTGCAGGGCCGACCCGCCGAGGGCGAGGCCACCGCCGACCAGCATGGCCAGCAACGCGCGTGGCAGGCGCACACCGAGCACCACGTTCGCCTCGTTGTCGGTCCACGTCTTGGCCAGCGGGATCACTTCGTTGAGCAGGATACGGGCGGTCTCGTTGGGCGGCACGGTGTAGCGGCCCACCGACAGCGACAGCAGGAAGACGAGCACGATGATCGCCGTCAGCGCCACCGGAACCAGTAGTCGTGTGCGGCGCGTGCCGGCCGTCGTCGTCGGCCGGGCGCGGTCGACCTCAGGCGCGGAAGAGGCGGTCATAGTCGCGGCTCACCGAGTTGGCCGGCAGGTGCAGGATGCGGTCGACGTCGGCGCTGGTGACGTCGTAGGCGTACAGGTGTCGGTAGGTCTCGGCGATCCGGTTGCGCAGGTCGTGGCGCTCGTCGGGGAAGAACACCGAGTTGACCCACAGCCACATCAGGTTGGATTCGTTGCAGGGCGGATCCCAGGAGAAGCCGCCCAGCGGCGCCTTGTACACCCGCTTGTTCTTCACCGCCGACAGCGCAGCCCACGCCGGGTCGCGGTAGATGTCGGACGGGGTAGTGGGTTCGAAGTTGCTCAGGATCAGCACTTCGGGATCCCAGGTGAGGACCTGTTCGCGGGTCACCGCCAGGCTGGATCCCTTGCCCGCGCCGGCGGCCACGTTGCGCCCGCCGCCGAGGCGGATCCAGAAGTCCATGTAGCTGTCGTCGGCCGCCACCTTGATCTCCGGGGCGTTGTACAGATACATGGCGCGGGGTGCCCGATCTGCGTGGGCGCGCGCGGACCGCTCGACCACAGCGCGGTCGGCGGCCATGGTGCTCAGGAGTGTGTCGGCTTCGGACTTCTTTCCCAGCAGGTCGCCGAAGATCGTGATCCACGCCTCCAGGTCCTCCTGGGTGCCGTACTTGAGCAGCAGCACCTTCAGCCCGGCGTTGCGCAGCGGCGCCACGATGTCGTCGCCCTTGTCGCCCCACTGGATCACCACGTCGGGGTTCTGGGCGAGGATGTGTTCGACATTCGGAACGAAGTCGTTCCCGGCGACCACCGGCGTACTGAGGAACGCGGGGAACATGGTGCCGAGCATGCCCGCCGAGGCCAGGGAGATCGCGACCTTGTTGGCGCCGACGTTGCGCGCGGTGGACTGGTCGGAGCCGATGATCATCGACGGCACCGGGATGATGACGCTGACGATACGGCCGACGGGGGTGTCGAAGGTGATCGTGTTGTCGTACTGGTCGACGACGGTGATCGGGCCGCCGCCGCCGGAACCGTCGGCGGTGACCTCGCGGGTCGAGCACGCGCTCGTGGAGCCCAAGGCGCCGAGAGCCAGGGCTGCCACGCCCACGGAGCGCAGGAGTTGACGTCGGTTGAGGGGGGACGGCTCGGGGGAAGGCATGCGGACTCCACGACTTGAAATATTGGTTAGGCAACACTAAGCAAAGTGACCGTAGCCTAACTTCTGTTGCGGCGGGAATCGTGGGGTCGGCGTAGGGTGCGGGCATGGACTACGGCCACGACTTGCTCTTCGGCGTTTTCATCACTCCCACCAGCGCGGATCCGCTGCTTCCGGTGGATCTGACACTCACCGCGGAGGACGCCGGACTCGATCTCGCGACCTTCCAGGATCACCCGTATCAACCGGCGCTTCAGGACGCGTGGACGTTGATGTCGTACGTGGCCGCCCGGACCGAGCGCATCCATTTGGCGGGCAACGTGCTGAATCTGCCGCTGCGGAATCCGGTGGTGCTCGCGCGCGCGGCCGCGAGCCTGGATCGGCTGACCGGCGGGCGCGTGGAGTTGGGACTGGGTGCGGGCGGCTTCCGCGAGGCGATCGCCTCGATCGGCGGCCCCAGCCTCACTCCGGGCCGGTCGATGCGCGGCCTCGACGAGGCGATCACCATCCTGCGGGAGGTGTGGGACGCCGAGGCCCGGGGCGGGATACGGGTCGACGGCACCGAATATCGGATCAGCGGAGCCAAGCGGGGGCCGGCGCCGGCGCACGACATCGGCATCTGGGTCGGCGCGCTGGGCCCGAAGATGCTCGACCTGGTGGGGCGCCGCGCCGACGGCTGGCTGCCGTCGCTGGGGAACCTGCGCGAGGGCGTCGTCACGCTCGACGAGATGAACGCGAAGATCGACGCGGGAGCGGTGGCCGCGGGCCGGTCGCCGTCGGACGTTCGGCGCCTGGCCAACCTCGGCGGGACGTTCGCCGGGCGCAACGGCCCGCTGCTGGCCGGACCGTTGCAGTCGTGGGCGCCCGACCTGGCCGAACTGGCCGTCGACCACGGCCTCAGCGGCTTCATCCTGGCCTCCGACGACGCCGCGGAGATCGAACTCTACGGATCGCAGGTGGCGCCGGAGGTCCGCGAGCTGGTGGCGCGGCGTCGGGCCGCGGGCTGAGCGTCGGCCGCTGCCGTCGAACGCAGGTCACCGCGGCCTGGGGCGTGCTTCGATGAAGGCTGTCGATCAGGGAGGTTCGAGAATGCAGCTGCAGGGTCAGATCGTCATCGTCACGGGCGGGGCCGCGGGCATCGGCGGCGCCATCTCGCGGGTGCTGGCGCGACGGGGCGCGAAGGTGGTCGCGGTGGACGTCAACGGCGCGGCCGGGGCCGCGCTGGCACGGGAATGCGGCGACGACGTCGTGTTCCTGGAGGGCGATGTGGGTCTGGCGGAGACCGCGGAGGCGGCGGTGGCGCTCGCCGTCGAACGGTTCGGCGGACTCACCGGCGTGGTGAACAACGCGCACGCCTCGCGGCAGGCGCCGTTCGTGGACCTCACCCCCGAGATGTGGGAACTGTCCTTCAACACGGGTTTCGTCGCGACCCGGAACTTCATGCTCGCGGCCTACCCCCACCTGAAGAGCGCCGGGGGCGGTTCCATCGTGAACTTCGGCTCCGGTGCGGCCATCATCGGCCAGCGGACGCAGGCCGCCTACGCGTCGGCGAAGGAGGCGATCCGGGGCCTGACCCGCGTCGTCGCCAACGAGTGGGCGCCCGACCGGATCCGCGTGAACATCGTCTCGCCGATGGCGCTCACCGAGGGAGTGGAGGCCTGGAGCAAGGCGTCCCCGGATCTCTACGCGGCGTCGTTGGAGAAGATTCCGATGGGGCGCTTCGGCGATCCGGAGGTCGACGTGGCACCGATCGTCGCCTTCCTGCTCTCGGACGACTCGATCTACATGACCGGCCAGACCCTGATGGCCGACGGCGGAGCCAACAAGCTCTACTGAGCTGCCGTCGACCGCCGACTGACGGGAACGGGCGTCAGAGCTCGTCGGGGCGGGTCGGCCAGTCGGGCACGAAACCGGGCAGGTCGTCGGCCACCGACATCGGAAAGCGGGCCGGCCGCTTCTCCAGGAACGACAGCACGCCCTCCTGGCCGTCCGGGGTGCCCGCCATGGTGCGCATACCGTGGCTCTCGTCGGCGTGGGCGTACCACGGCGAGGACAGTTCCAGCCCGTGCCACAGCATGCGGCGGGCGGCGGCCACGGAGATCGCCGAGGTGTTCGCGACGATCTCGGCCGCGAGCGCACGGGCCTTGTCCAGCAGTTGATCGTCGGGCACCACGGCGGAGACGAGGCCGCCGCGCAGCGCCTCGTCGGCGTCGAAGATGCGGCCGGTCATCACCCATTCCACCGCCTGTGCGATGCCGACCAGCCGCGGCAGGAACCAGGTGGAGGCGGCCTCGGGCACGATGCCGCGCCGGGCGAAGACGAAGCCGAACCGCGCCGACTCGGCGGCGATCCGGATGTCGGCGGGCAGTGCCATCGTGACGCCGATCCCGACGGCGTCGCCGTTGAACGCCACGATCACCGGCTTGAGGGACCGGGCGATCTTCAACGCCAGCCAGCCGCCCGGGTCGCGGGAGACGCCGTCCACCTCACCGACGCGGGCCACCGTCGCCTCCTGCTCGGCGGTGAGCTCGGTGGCGCCGATGAAACCCTCGGAGAGGTCGGCGCCGGCGCAGAACGCCGATCCGGAACCGGTGAGGATCACCACGCGGATCTCGTCGTCGGCGTTGATGCGGTCGAAGAAGGCGCCCAGTTCCAGGCACATCTGCATGGTGAAGCGGTTGCGCGTCGCCGGCCTCGTGAAGGTGACGGTCGCGACGGAATCTTGCACGGAGACATCGAAGGGGGAGTCGGGCATGGCCCGGACTCTATCCGTCGGCGGGGGCCGCGCGCCGCTGCTCCGGGCCTTCGCGTACCGGGGTCAGCAGGGGGCGCTTGGGGGAGCGGCCGTCGCCGAGCGAGCGACCGCGCAGGCGGCGGATCATCCACGGGGTCAGGTATTGCGCGGCCCAGCGGGCGTCCCGGGCGTGTCGAGCGAGTCGGTGCGGCTCGGCCCACGGATCCAGCGGCGCACCCCAGTCGGGGGAGCTGCCCTCCAGTCCGAGGGCGAAGGCGGCGCCGTCGGCGAAACGCTCGTGGCCGAGCGGTGAGGCGTGCAGTCGGTCCGGCGCCCACGCGCGCAGATCGGTGAGCACCGGCGCCGAGTACAGGTCGACGAGGATGAAGTCGTACGCGGCGGCGAAGTCGCGCATCATCGCGTTCAGGGCCTGCAGCTTGTCCTCGAAGCGCTGACCCATCGGGATGGTGCGGGTCACGTCCGGGTAGGTGGAGATCACCACCGCGGCGCCGGTGGCGTGCAGCACCCGGTACACCTCGTCGAGATCCTCGCGCACCTCGGCCATGTCGGAACGGCTGATCACGTCGTTCATCCCCAGCGGTGCGGTGATCAGGTCCGGTTCCATCGCCAGCGCCGGTGCGAGCTGTTCGTCGCGGGCCTGGCGGGCGGTCTTTCCGCGCACAGCCAGGTTGGCGTAGCGAAGGTCGGGATTGGACAGGGCGAGACGTTCGGCCAAGCGGTCGGCCCATCCGCGGTACTCGTAGCGCGGATCCGGATCGCCCATGCCTTCGGTCTGGCTGTCGCCGAGGGCCACAAATCGAGAGAACTGCACGTCATCGATAGTAAATCGCGCCTGCGGCAGTGTCCCGAACTCGCGCTGTCTTTACAAATTCCATCAAATGTATAGACAGGCGACGTAGTGCCGCCTAATGTCTAGTTCACTCGCCAGCGTGTGATGTGAAGGAGACGACATGGCACAACCGACAATCGACAGTCCGGGCGCACCGGCCACCGAGTGGCGCGACAAGAAGCGCTATCTCTGGCTGCTGGGCTTGATCCCGCCCACCGCTCTGTTCGTGGTGACCGGCTTCGTCGCGCTCATGAACTGGGCCGGCCGCGAACTGGAGTGGAGCTGGCTGGGCACCGTGTCGCCGGTGTGGTGGTGGATCGGTCCGATCCTGGTGTATCTGCTGCTGCCGGTGCTGGACATCTTCTTCGGGCCGGACGGACAGAACCCGCCCGAGGAACTGATCGAGCAGCTCGAGAACGACAAGTACTACCGGTACTGCACCTACATGTACCTTCCGTTCCAGTTCGCGAGCCTGATCTTCGCCTGCTATCTGTGGACCGCCGACGACCTCACCTGGTTGGGCATCGAGTCCGGTGGCCTGGGCCTGGCCTCGAAGATCGGTCTGGCGTTCACCGTCGGCGCGATGGGCGGTATCGGCATCAACGCCGCCCACGAGCTCGGACACAAGAAGGTGACGATGGAGCGCTGGCTGTCCAAGGTGACGCTGGCGCAGACCTTCTACGGGCACTTCTACATCGAGCACAATCGGGGGCACCACGTCCGCGTCGCGACGCCGGAGGATCCGGCCAGTTCGCGGTACGGCGAGAGCTTCTGGGCCTTCCTGCCGCGCAGCGTGTGGGGATCGCTGAAGTCGGCGTGGGAGCTGGAAGCCAACCGGATGAAGCGGCAGGACCGGCCGGTGCTGCACCACACCAATGACGTCCTCAACGCGTGGGCGATGTCGCTGGTCCTGTGGGGCGCACTCGCGCTGATCTTCGGCTGGCAGGTGCTGCCGTTCCTGGTGCTGCAGGCCGTGTACGGGTTCTCGCTGCTGGAGACCGTCAACTACCTCGAGCACTACGGGCTGCTGCGGCAGAAGAACGCGCGCGGTCGGTACGAGCGCTGCACCCCGCAGCACAGCTGGAACTCCGACCACATCGCCACCAACATCTTCCTGTACCACCTGCAGCGACACAGCGACCACCACGCGAATCCGACGCGTCGCTACCAGACCCTGCGGAGCTTCGAGGAGTCGCCGAACCTGCCCAGCGGATACGCCAGCATGATCGCCATCGCCTACTTCCCGCCGCTGTGGCGGCGCGTGATGGACAAGCGCGTGCTCGCGCACTACGACGGCGACCTGTCCCGGGCCAACCTGCATCCGCGCAAGGCCGCCGGCCTGCTGGCCGCCCGCGAGTCCGCTCCGGTGGCGGTGCGCGAGCGTCCCGCGGCGTCGTCGAACCCGGATGCCGTCGCCTACCGCTGCGGCAACTGCGAGTACGTCTATCGCATCGCCGACGGTGCGCCCCGCGAAGGCTTCGCGCCCGGCACCGCCTGGTCCGAGGTCCCCGACAACTGGCCCTGCCCGGACTGCGGTGTCCGGGAGAAGGTCGACTTCCTTCCGATCGGAGAACGAGCATGAGCGACTACCGACTCTTCCAGTGCCTGCAGTGCGGGTTCGAGTACGACGAGGCCGAGGGCTGGCCCGAGGACGGCATCGCACCCGGCACCCGCTGGGACGACATCCCCGACGACTGGAGCTGTCCGGACTGCGGTGCGGCCAAGGCCGACTTCGAGATGGTCGAGGTCGCGCGCCCGTGACCGGCGTGCTGATCGTCGGCTCCGGGGTCGCCGGCGCCACCGCGGCGCTGACCCTGCGCGCCGAGGGCTACACCGGTCCGGTGACCGTGATCGGCGCCGAATCCGGCCTGCCGTATCGGCGCACCGCGCTCAGCAAGGATCTGCTCGCCGCCGATCTGAGCGCCGAACGGATCCGGTTGCAGAAGCCGGAGGTCTGGGCCGCCCGGGACATCGACGTCGTCGGCGGCGTGGCCGCGGTCGACGTCGACCCGGGGGCGCGGACGCTGACGCTCAACGACGGCCGTCGGCTGCCGTACCGTGCGCTGATCCTGGCCACCGGCGGCCGTCCCATCCGCCCCGACTGGCTCGACGAGGAGGTGCCGTCCCTGCGCATGCTCGCCGACGCGGAACGGATTCGCGCCACGATCCGGGAGCACGGCGGCGTGGTGGTGATCGGCGGCGGGCTGATCGGGCTGGAACTGGCGGCCTCGGTGGCGGCGGCCGGGCTGTCGGCGGTGGTGCTCGAAGCCGGTGATCGGGTGCTCGGTCGGGTGGTTCCGGCCGAGGTCTCCGAGGTCGTGGCCGCCGTGCACCGCGACCGCGGCGTCCGCGTGCACTGCGGAGCCCGGGTGGTGTCCGCCGATCCCTCCGGTGCGGTGCTCGCCGACGGCACGCGGATCGCCGGAGCGGTGGTCGCCGCGCTGGGCATGGTGCCCAACATCGGTCCCGCGCGGAGCGCGGGGGCGGCCGTGCAGCGTCGCGGCATCGTGGTGGACGAGTGCCTGCGGACCACGGTCGACGGCATCTACGCGGCCGGGGACGTCGCGACCGGCGGCGCCGCCGACGGCGAGCACTGGTTCGGCGCGCAGGATCAGGGGGCCGCAGTGGCCCGCAGCGTCCTGGCCGACTTCGCCGGTGAGTCGGCGCCGGTGTACGCGCAGGTGCCGCGCGCGTGGACCACGCAGTACGACCTCACGCTGCAGATGGTCGGCGCGCCCACCGCCGACGGTGAGGTCGCGATCGACGGTGATCTCGCGGCCGGCTCGGCCACCGTCACGGTCACCGGGCCCGCCGGACTGCTGGGCGCGGTCACGGTGGGGCGGGCCGCCGCCGCTCGGGAACTGCGGGCACGACTGGCGGCGGGACTCGAGGCAACCGGAGCACTAGGCTCGACCGTGTGAGTGCACCGAGCCTGACCTACGCCCAAGCGAGCAAGGCGCTGCTGCGCAATTCGCTGCTCGACGGGTTGCGGGAACTGCTCACCTCGCGCGACTGGTCCAAGGTGACGATGGCGGCGGTGGCCCGGCACGCCGGGGTCAGCAGGCAGACCGTGTACAACGAGTTCGGCTCCCGGAACGGGCTGGCGCAGGCCTACGCCCTGCGGCTGGTGGAGGAGTACACCGGGGAGATCGAGCGGTCCGTCGCCGAGGCCCCGAACGACCTCGACGGGGCCCTGACCGCGGGTTTTGCCCGCTTCTTCGAGGGCGCGGCCGCCGATCCGATGATCGCCTCGCTGCTGTCCGGCGAAGGAAATCCGGATCTGTTGCGGCTGATCACCACCGACGCGGCCCCGCTCATCGCGGCCACCAAGACCCGGCTGACCCAGGTCGTGGTCGGGTCGTGGATCGCGCTGCCGTCGGAGAAGGCCGATCGTATCGCCGGGGCGGTGGCGCGGATGGCGTTGAGTTACGTCGCGATGCCGCCGGAGGTGCCCATCCCCGAGGTCGCGGCCAATCTGGCGGCGCTGTTCGCGCCAGCGATTCGTGAGGCGCGGCAGGCGCCCTGAGTCAGCGGTTGCGGAGAGCGGCCATCGTCTGCGCGTCCTCGTCGCCGAAGGTGTCCTCCAGGACGGCCGGCGTGTAGTCGAGGTCGATCTCGGCCACCGGGCGTCCGCGGGCGGACTCGATCGCCCCGAGGCGGCGCTGCGCGCGGTCGGCGGCGTAGGTGACGAACTCTTGGTTGTCGATGCCGAACGGCGGGACCTCGAACTGCTCGTTGACCCAGCTGATCATGCCGAGTGCCATCGGCAGCAGCTCGCCCATGCGCTCGCCCGCCACGTCCCACAGCGAGTCGTCGGCGGCGATGTGCCGCCGGCAGGTGAACGTGCCCCACGCCATGTGGCGGCGTTCGTCGTCGGCGATGTGTCCGATCAACTGCTGCATCCCGGGCAGGATGTCGTTCTCCACGCACACCTTGTTCCAGGCGTAATACCCGGTGAGCGCGAGGCTCCCCTCGATCACGTGGTTGTAGGTGATGCTGGCGCGCACCTGATTCCGCGGCGACGGATCGGTCTGCAGGACTCGTAGCGACTGGGGGAGCTCCCGGTAGAAGAGTTGGCGGTAGTAGGGATTCTCGGCCACGTAGGCGTGCATGTCGTCGGTGAGACCGACGGCGTCCATCCACAGCCGGAAACCCTGCGCGTGCTTGGCCTCCTCGAGGCAGAACTGCGTCAGGTACATCTCGTCGCCGAAGCGGTTCTCGGCGGACATCGCATCCATGAACGGCCGGATGTCCTGGGTGACGGCCTCCTCGCCGGCGACGAACTGCGCCACCAGATAGGAGGCACTGCGGCGCTGCTCGTCGTCGAGTCCGGCCCAATCGGCGGCATCCCGGGAGCAGTCGATGGCCGCCGGATCCCAGGACTTGCCGTTGCCCTTGGTGAACAGCCGCAGCGGGAAGGCGTCCCAGTGCAGTCCGCCCGCGCGCAGCGAGGCGAAGTCGGCCCGGACCTCGGATGTGTCTGCCGTCACAGTCATGCTTGCGACGTTATCAACGTTGCGCGGTCGCCGCGGCCGACAGAGTCGGATCGATAGGCACGGTCCCCACGCCGCCCACTAGAACACGTTCTACTATGGGGGTGTGGACCTGACTTATGAGAACACCCAGCGCGAACTCGCCACCGATAAGGGCGTCATCCGTTACCACGAGGCAGGTGCCGAGCACGACGATGTGCTGTTGCTCCTGCACGGCAGCGGCCCCGGCGTCACCGGATGGCGCAATTTCCGGGGCAACCTGGCCTTCTTCGCCCAGACGCACCACGTCTACATCATCGAGTTCCCCGGCTTCGGCGTGTCCGATCCGGTCGACGGGCACCCGGTGCTCACCGCGGGCAAGTCGGTGATCCGCTTCATGGACGCCCTCGGCATCGACTCGGCGGCGGTGATCGGCAACTCGATGGGCGGCGTGGTCGCGGTGAACCTGGCCATCAAGTTCCCCGAGCGCATCACCAAGCTGGTCACCATCGGCGGGGTGGGCCCCAACCTGTTCTCGCCGAGCCCCAGCGAGGGTCTGCGTCTGCTGCAGGAGTTCACCGACGCCCCCGATCGCGAGAAGCTGATCCGCTGGCTCAACGGCATGGTCTACGACCGCGCCCTGGTGACCGAGGAACTGATCGAGCAGCGCTGGTCGGCGGCCATCGATCCGGAGGCGCTCAAGACCGCCGCCATGATGTACGGCTCGGCGGCCTTCGAGATGCAGCAGAAGTTCATGGCCGACTCCGACGCGGCGCCGTACTGGGCGATGATGCACAAGGTCAAGTGCCCGACGCTGCTGACCTGGGGGCGCGATGACCGGGTGAGTCCGCCGGACATGGCCCTGGTGCCCATGCGGTTGATCCCGAACGCCGAACTGAACATCTTCCCGAAGTGCGGTCACTGGGTGATGATCGAGGCCAAGGAGGCCTTCGAGGGCTCGGTCGCCGCGTTCCTCGCCCGCTGACGCACGCCTGCTCCGCCCTGTCGTCGACCACCCCTCAGTTCCGTGTCGCGACCCTGATCCCGGGTCGCCGTCCGAGCCCGGAACTTGTCAAGCTGTCTGAGACAGCTGCTTGGTTTGGTTAACAGTTTTGGTGTTGATTCCGGTCGGTCCAGGCAGGGGCGGTGCCTGCGGAGGCCGCCG